>NZ_JAJDMI010000059.1:0-16798 GCF_020593505.1 Blautia sp. DFI.3.45 | reverse complement strand
CTGCTGAAAAGTAGTCGGATATTTTTCTGGTAATACCTGAAAATTAAGCGCTTACGATATATGTACTACCGAATAAAGAAAGGCGGGTACATATTATGAAGAATGAAATCAGATTTACATTGGAATCGAAGCAGAGACCAAAACTAGCACAGGAGATCGGAAACATACTTGGAACAGCACCGCATTATGAACGGGTACCAAGCTGTGCATATGATATTGCAGGATACCGACTGGACAAAGAGGGTGTATTGCATATCCCGGAGGGAGCAGAAGAAACAGCGAAAGACCTGATTCGGCAGTTACGGGAGCGTGGGTTTCAGGACGATGCGGAAGTAACCGAAGAAGTGCCAGTGCAGGAGGATAAGCTGACAATAGGAATTCCGAGAGAAAGCCTTACGGATACGGCATTAGAAAATTTACAGAAGATCATAGCAAATAGGCAGACACTTTTTCAACGTGCATTTCGGATGGACAGCACAGAAATAGAGATTACTGAGGAAAAAATAAACTTCACATGGTTTCCATACACAACGGATAGCGATGAAATGGCAGCCTACACACAATTTATCTCAAGACTGTGTGATATGGCAAGAGATGCAAAAAGGGTATCATCAAAGCCAACCGAAACGGATAATGACAAATATGCTTTCCGCGGTTTTCTGCTCAGACTTGGCTTTATCGGAAAAGAGTATAAGACAGCGAGAAAGATTCTGCTTAGAAATCTTACGGGAAATTCAGCATTCCGCTACGGAGAATAAGGATAAAATGACATGGGGTGTCGGTGCAGACCGATGCCCTTTTTCTATGGGAAAAACAGTTGGGGCAACTTGTGGCAGATGATTTAGGTTATTCTTATAGAGCCTATATAGAAAATAACCTATATTACTTGCCACATCTTGCCCCATTGTGAAAACAGCCGTGGTCACGCCCATCGGTTATCCCTTTCTTCCTGTATCTTTCTGCGATATGCAGTGCGGGATTTTCTGCGGTTTCGTTCCTTTTTACACTCTGGATTGTCACAGTATTTCTGGCGGTTTCCGTTTTTGATGAACAGACGGACGCAGCACTCACAGGTGGCAACGCCCACACGGTTGGCATAAGCAATGGGGTAATCCGTAGGGATAGATACATATTGCGACAGAGCGAATCGGGTAGCGTCAAAAACAGAATGGAAATCCGGCATGACCTTCAATTCTCCATTTTCATCCAGTTCCAACTTCATGGTTACGCCACTCATTTTATTTAGGTAAGCTGATATTTTACCGAGATGTTTCTGCATAGAAAATGAATTAAAATCTGCAAATTCATTCGTCCATGTGATCTGCGCAAGATCCGTGGAAACGTCAAGCCGTTCCAGACATTTTTTGAACATAAGAATTACAAGGGTATCCCGGTGGGAGCAGAACATGATGCGTTCTCTTCTGACAGATGATGAAAAGACCACATACTTCATCAAGTTCAATGTGGATGGACTCCTGCGGGGGGATTATCAGAGCAGGATGAATGGGTATGCCATTGGAAGGCAGAACGGCTGGATGTCTGCAAATGACATTCGTGAACTTGAGAATTTAGACCGTATCCCGGAGGAGCTTGGCGGGGACTTGTATCTCATCAATGGGAACATGACCAAGTTTACAGGATGCGGGTATTTTTGCAGAAAGCGGAAAGGAGAAAGAAGCTGATGAAGAAGTTCTGGGAGTGGAAGAACCAGACGAAGGACAGTCCGGTGGGGAGAACCATCTTCTTAAACGGCACGATCGCAGAGGAGAGCTGGTTTGACGATGATGTCACACCGCAACTTTTCAAGGATGAGCTGATGTCCGGCGAGGGAGATGTGACCGTGTGGATCAACAGTCCGGGAGGGGATTGTATTGCAGCCGCACAGATCTACAACATGCTCAAGGAGTATCCAGGAAACATCACTGTCAAGGTGGATGGACTTGCTGCTTCGGCGGCATCTGTGATTGCTATGGCAGGAGATACGGTCCTGATGTCTCCGGTGTCCATGATGATGATCCACAATCCAGCCACGATAGCGATGGGGGATCACACAGTCATGCAGCAGGTGATTGACATGCTTGATGAGGTGAAGGAATCCATCATCAATGCCTATGTCATCAAAAGCGGTCAGTCTCGTGCAAAGCTGTCCCATCTAATGGACATGGAAACGTGGCTCAGCGCACACAAAGCGGTAGAACTTGGCCTTGCAGATGGCATTCTGGGAGGGGAAACCGGAAAGCCGGAAGGGGAGCAGGAGCCAAAGGCTTCCATGTTTTCACGCAGGACAGTGAATAACGTTCTGCTCAACAAGATCACAGCAAATATGGGGAGAATCAGACGCCAGCTAAACAGGCGCAGATTCCGAAACCACAGGATATGGGGGCATCCGTGGATCGGCTGCGTGATCGTCTGGATGTGATCGAAAAGTTTATTTGAGTTTCTTTTTGGGGAGTTTTTTTTAAAAAATTAGGGGGTTATTATGACTATTACTGAAATGATGAAGAAACGTGCCGATCTGCTTGGTCAGATGCGAAATTTCCTTGATACACATGAGGATAAGCAGGGGAGACTGACCGAAGATGATACAACAACTTACATGAACATGGAAGCAGAGTTCGATGGACTGACAGATGCGATCTCTCGTGCCCAGAGGGTAGAGCAGAGGGAAGCAGAACTGTCCAAGCCGATTAATTCTCCGCTGACAGGAAAACCATATACAGCAGGAGCTAACCCGGAACAGAAAACCGGACGTGCTTCTGATGAATACAGAAAGGCCATGCTCACTGCTATGCGTACTAATTTCCGTCAGGTGTCCAATATTCTGCAGGAAGGTGTGGATGCTGATGGCGGTTATCTGGTTTCTGTTGAGTACGACCGCAGGCTGATCGAGGTTTTGGAAGAGGAAAATATTATGCGTAGCCTTGCTACTGTGATCACAACTTCCGGGGAACATAAGATCAACATTGCAGCATCCAAACCTGCTGCAGCATGGATCGATGAGGGAGCCGCACTGACTTTTGGTGATGCAACCTTTGACCAGAAGATCATGGATGCACACAAGCTCCATGTGGCAATCAAGGTGACAGAAGAACTGCTGTATGACAATGCGTTCAATCTGGAAAGTTACATCATCACCCAGTTTGGCAAGGCACTGGCAAATGCAGAAGAAGATGCATTCCTGAATGGAAATGGTACAGGAAAACCGACAGGTATCTTCGATGCCACTCATGGTGGCCATCTTCTGAATACGCTGTCTGCAGGCATCAAGTCTGACGATATGCTTGATCTGGTCTATGGCCTGAAGCGTCCGTATCGTAAAGGTGCTTCCTTCATCATGAATGATGGAACACTGGCACAGCTCAGAAAACTGAAAGACAACAATGGTGCCTACATTTGGCAGCCATCTTATCAGGCAGGGGAGCCGGATCATGTGCTTGGTTATGAAGTACATACTTCTGCGTATGCTCCGAAGGATGCCATTTCCTTTGGTGACTACAAATACTATAGTATCGGTGATCGTGGTTCCAGATCTTTCAAACAGTTGAATGAGCTGTTTGCCGGAAATGGTATGATCGGTTATGTAGCAAAGGAACGTGTGGACGGAAAACTGATCCTGCCGGAAGCTGTTCAGATCATAAAGCTGAAAGGTGCGGAGTGATCTGAACGTTCTCCTTTATCATAAGCCATGATTCCTAAACCTTCCTCCTATACCTAAAAAACTAAACCCTGTTTACTCTAGGCAAACAAGGAAAAAACTGTATAATAAAGGTATGGAAGGGAGGGGCTTGCATGGTGTACAAGTATGAAAAACTGGGAGAAGAACTGATCAAGTTGTTAAAGCAGCGGAAGAAGAATGGAGAAAAGTTTTGCAAAAAGTGTAGTCTATACGATAAAAATAAATGTTCTTGCCGAGTAGGGCAAAATGCCTCAAAACTCGGCATTTCAAGGCAATTTGAGAGGAGAAAGAACAATGATACGAGTACTTTTCATCTGCCACGGCACTCTTTGAAAGTTTCGCCCAAAAGCCAGTAAAATCACAGTCTGAAGGGCATAGGCGGTTAGAAAATAACCCCAAAATAACCCACGGTATTTTGTGCAGATATTACATGTAAATATAGATGATATTGGGGACGCAATATGATAGAAGAGCTGTAAGATTTTGGAAAGAGAAATCTTATGGCTTTTTTGCAAACAAATTGAAGAGAAAAGGAGGTCATCACAATGAAGTTTGATGAATTATTTGAACAGAGAAGTCTGGTGGCTTCGAAGTTAAAAGATTGTATTAGAGATATAGGTTATACAAAAGTATCCTTTGCGGCAAAGGCAGACATTTCAAGACCAACTCTTGATAAGTTGCTGAATGGCAATATAGACAGTAAGAGTTCTTTTGATCGCCATTTGCAGAAAATACTGAAATTGCTCAACATGACGGTAGAAGACTTGATGTTATATCATTCAGCACCATCAAAGCTTTCGGAAGCAACGTTGTATTCACAGAACGCACCGATGAATCATGAAATGAATGATACAGCAAAGAAGCAGTATAATTTACTTCTTGATATAATTGATTTGTGTGCAATTTATTATTAAAGGTAAAGATATAGATGATGTCTGGGATGCAATATGATAGAATGGTTACAAGAAAAATTTGTAGGAATATAAAGATATGGAATTAAGATTATTACGCTATTTTTTAACAGTAGCAAAAGAACAGAGCTTTACAAAAGCAGCAGAACAATTGCATATTACCCAGCCAACGCTATCCAGACAAATGGCGGCATTTGAAGAGGACCTGGGAATAACATTATTTATTCGAAACGGGAAGAAAATATCGCTCACTGATGAAGGAATTTTATTAAAAAGGCGTGCCTTGGAGATTCTTAATCTTGAGGAAAGGACGCTTGAGGAACTAAAAGGAAAAGAAGAGATTGTAGAGAGCACGATAACCATTGGATGCGGTGAATTTGCAGCAGTGGAGACATTGGCAAAGATATGTAAAACATATAAAGAAAAATATCCGCTGGTTCAGATTGTATTGCATACTGCAACAGCAGATGCAGTGTATGAGATGATGAACAAAGGACTTGTAGATATTGCATTATTCATGGAGCCGGTGGACACCGAAGGGCTGGATTATATCCGGATCACAGATTGTGATCTCTGGTGTGTCGGAATGCGGCCGGATGATCCGCTGGCAGAAAAAGAGTTTATAAAAAAAGAAGATCTTATTGGAAAGCCCTTGATCCTGCCGGAAAGAATGAACGTTCAAAGTGAACTTGCCAACTGGTTTGGGAAAGACTTTTCAAAATTACAGATTGCTTTTACAAGTAATCTTGGAACGAATGCCGGAGTTATGGCGGCAAATGGACTGGGGTATCCAATTTCAATTGAGGGTGCTGCAAAGTATTGGCGAGAGGATATTCTTGTACAGCGAAGAATTTCTCCTGAAATCAAGACTAGTACGGTGATTGCCTGGCGACGGAATATCCCATATTCTTTGGCAGTCCGTAAAATGATCGAGGAGATTAATGCTTTTCAGGCATAAAACAAAATTCAATATAAGCATTAGACATAATGAAGCGATAGAGCTTAAAATAGATGTGTAAGATGAATGTAAATCTTATATATCTATTTTTTTGTGAAAAATACGTATAGAAAGGGGCTTTTTATTATGAGTAAAAAATTAGTGGCATTTTTCAGTGCAAGCGGAACAACAAAAAAAGTAGCACAGATGATCGCAGAGGAAGCAAAAGCGGATTTGTTTGAGATTGAGCCGAAAGTTCCATATACAAAGCCTGATCTTGACTGGATGAATAAAAAATCTAGAAGCAGTGTGGAAATGAGTGATAAAAAATATAGACCGGCGATTATGAAAAAAGAGATGGATATGAGTTCTTATGACGAGATCCTTCTGGGATTCCCAATCTGGTGGTATGTGGCTCCGACAATCATCAATACATTTTTAGAAGCTTACGATTTCAGTGGTAAAAAGATTGTGCTTTTTGCAACATCCGGAGGAAGTGGATTTGGGAACACTGTGAAAGAATTGCAGTCATCTGCATCAGACGCAGTTATTACAGAAGGCAGACTGTTAAATTGTGGAACAAAACAGGAAATCAGTGAATGGGTAAACTCTTTATAAACAACAGCGTTATGGAGGTATACAGAATATGGGAAAAATAGTACAGACAGCAGGAAGAAATACACTTGGTGAATTCGCACCGGAATTTGCACATTTTAACGATGATGTACTTTTCGGCGAAAACTGGAATAACCAGGATATCGACGTAAAAACAAGAAGTATTATCACAGTGGTTGCGCTGATGGCTTCTGGAATTACGGATTCTTCTTTAAAATATCATCTTCAAAATGCAAAAAATCATGGTGTGACACAAAAAGAGATTGCTGCAGTGATCACACATGCCGCATTCTATGCAGGATGGCCAAAAGCATGGGCTGTTTTCAATCTTGCAAAGGAAGTGTGGGAAACAGGCGAAGGAGATTTGCCATACGAAGAGGAAGCGATGCGGGCGCATGCAAAAGAGATGGTATTTCCAATTGGTGAACCAAACGATGGCTTTGCACAGTATTTTTCTGGCAGAAGTTTTCTTGCACCAATCTCTACATCTCAGGTTGGAATTTTCAATGTGACATTTGAACCAGGATGCAGAAATAACTGGCATATCCATCATGCAAAAAGTGGGGGAGGACAGATCCTGGTATGTGTTGCCGGAAGAGGATATTATCAGGAAGAAGGGAAAGATGCTGTAGAAATGAAGCCAGGCGACTGCATCAATATTCCGGCAGAAGTGAAACACTGGCATGGCGCCGCACCGGATGAATGGTTTTCACATCTGGCAATAGAAGTTCCGGGCGAAAATAGTTCCAATGAATGGCTTGAACCGGTAAGTGATGAAGAATATAGAAAACTAAAATAGGAAGGTTGAAAAAACTATATTTATAAGACAATTTGAAAGTTGTAAAGTGGTGTAAAGATTAATGATCTTTGTATTGGCACCGAAAATATATTTATTTCTCCGCGGCTTTTCTTCCAGGATGGGAGAGTGCCGCGGAGAATTTTTTGCGAAGAAAGAATTGCTATAGCTTTTGTAATTCCGGGAAAACCTTTATCTAAGAAAAAAATACAATATTAACATGAATATCATGAATATAATATTGGAGGCTGTGAATATTCCCAAATACTTCCCTCTCAGATTCCTGTTTTCTTTTGCAATATATTTGAAACTTATCAGGCTTGCCATGGATGCAATCAGAGTGCCGAGACCTCCAATATTGGTTCCGACAATTAAAGCCCGGTAATTATCTGTAAAGCCGGATAAAAGAAGCGCAGCGGGAACATTGCTCATAATCTGACTGGCAAGAACAGCAGTAAGTGTTTCCCTTCCTGCCATGATTCTTTCCAGAAAACTGCTGAATTGCGAAATCCTTCCAAGGTTGCCGATAAAAATAAATAATGCGATAAAGGTGGCAAGCAGGGAGTAATCCACCCTGCTTATATTTTCCCTGTTTCTTAGCAGCATATATATAAGAACCAATACAAGAGGAATCTGGTATGGAATGATACGTGCAACAGTGAGCAGGCAGATTGTAAATAAGATCAGGTAAGCGGCCAGGTATTCCATGTTAAGTTCTTTTCTGTCAGAGAATCCCAAAAGAGTTTTATCTTTTTCGGAACCGCATACGTGAGGTGCTTTGGCAGCGGCTACCTGTATCCATATCAGAAGAAGGATAAGTGCTGTGGCGGAATAGGGAAGCATCAGGGTTATTAATTCTGCCGCGGACATCCCTGCTCTGGCATATAGATAAAGGTTCTGCGGATTTCCGATTGGTGTGAGCATGCTTCCGAGATTAGCAGCGATTGTCTGCATGGCTACTATTTTAAGAAGCCAGTAATTGCCCAGTTCCTTTGGCAGTTTATGCACAATGATCAGTGCAAGAGGAACAAAAGTAATCAATGCCACATCATTGGTGATCACTATTGACAGGAAGAAACATAAGAGTACCAACAGCCTGATCACACCCACAGTTCCCGATGTTCCCATCAGCAATTTTTTGGCAAGTATATCAAAAACACCAACAGCCTTCAAACCAGCTACAATTGCCATCAAACAGAAGAGGAGCCCGAGAGTCCTGAAATCGATATAAGTAAAATAAGCCTTATCCGGTCTGACCCAGAACATAGAAAGAAGCGCCAGGATCACTGCAATTGACAAAACGGTTTCTTTCCTGAAAAAAACATATAATTTTTGTAACATAATATTTCCTTTCCGGTCTGATACGACCGCGTATAAGTATATCACAGAAATATCCAGAAAAAAAGAACATCATTTTGTATTGTGGATTGTGTTTGCGATTACCGCCTCATTCTTGTATAATGAAAGGAGAACTGAAAAAATCTGTACTGCAGTCGTTGAAAGAGTTTCAGGCAAGGGCAAAAGCACAGGAGCAGGAAAATAAAGAAGTAGAAAAATCCAAAGCACATAAGAAGGGGGATGTAGAATTATGATGAATCTGGCAATGAACTTTGATACAGACGAATGTTCAGTAACGGCAATG
This sequence comes from Blautia sp. DFI.3.45, assembly GCF_020593505.1. Taxonomy (NCBI): domain Bacteria; kingdom Bacillati; phylum Bacillota; class Clostridia; order Lachnospirales; family Lachnospiraceae; genus Blautia; species Blautia sp. DFI.3.45. The sequence continues at coordinate 8,221 of NZ_JAJDMI010000059.1, read as the reverse complement.
TTTGATAAAGGAAACAGAAATGACACAATGGAAGCAATCGACCATATCATTCCATTTCTAAAAGGGGATGCGGATATGATCGTGCTTGTCTGCAATACCCTAAGAAAGCTGTTCTGCATGAGTGATGAAGGCTATGAGACTTTTCTTATGGACTTGGAAGATTATAAATCGGAACTGGAAGAGGGGGAATGAATTCAAGCCAGAGTGCAGTATAGCAGGTGAAAGATGAGAAGCGAAGGAAAAAGTGTCAGCATTGAGAAGTGTTAACAGGTATATATTGGAAGAATTCAGCCAGGGGAACTCTGGCTGATATAAAAACACATCTGCAGAAACAGTGACTGAAGAAATTTTGAGTAGTGGAATTGGGAAGAAGTATTTAGATACTATAATAAAGAGATTAGCTGGCTTGTATACTGACAGAGAGGACATAGTAAACAGATTTGCGTTATTATCAGGGATTGTAGGGAGATTCCGAAGAGCTTTTGTTCAGATGATGAAACAATAGGATTGGTACAGGAAATATATGGAACAAAAGTTAATAAAGGGATTTGTTGCGTTTTCCGCTATAATAATCTGCCAGCAAAGAATGTGTTGCCTGAATATGTTTGTGATTATAAGAAACGAGCAGGGTTATTTCAAAGATCTGCAGATTTAGAGTAGTTCTTTTTTTCTGAGAGAAAAATTAAAAATCGTTTTTGGTTCTTCTGGAGAGTGATTATAGCGTTTGGGAAACATCCGGAGAAACCATTACCTCAGGGTGTCGGTAAAGTTCTTTATCAAAGAGGGCTTTGAGATGCCCTTTCTTTTTTTATCCAAATCTTTCCTCTTGTTTACATATATAAACCTAAGAAAAAGCTTGACGTTTAAATATTACAAGTGTAATATTTAAGAAAATATGAAAAAAGGAGAAATAAAACTATATGAGAAAAAAGAAAAGAAAAAAACACACGAAGATTATTACAAAAATAGTTTTATTTAGCGGTATATTGATTGGTGGTGGAATCGGTATTGTAACAATAATGAATTGTAATGTTCCTGAAAAAAGACTAATGGAATATATGAAATATATTGAAAAAGGGGAATATGAGCAAATGTATGCCATGCTGGATCAGAAAAAAAGCAGCATGAACAGTAAGGAAGAATTTATAGAACGAAATTCTAAAATATATGAAGGCATTGAGATGTCTGATCTGTCCATAACCGATATTACAGTAAAAAGACAAGAAAACGGAAATGCGGCAGTTTCCTATACAACAAATATGCAGACTGCTGCAGGAAATGTAGAATTTACCAACGATGCGGTATTTTCACATGATTGGACAGGATATCATTTAATCTGGCAGGATCAGTTGATTTTTCCAGAGTTATCTGCAACGGATAAAGTTCAGGTAACGTCAGAAGAGGCAAAGAGAGGAGATATTTTAGACAGAAATGGTCGTCAGTTGGCTGGAGAGGGAACTGCATCTTCGGTAGGAATTGTTCCGGGCAGGATGGAGAACAGAGAAAATACAATAAAAAAACTGGCAGAGTATCTTGGAATTGGAGCAGACGAAATTGAGGATAAGTTAAAAGCCGGTTGGGTAAAAGCAGATTCTTTTGTACCAGTAGCAACAATTCCTAAAATACAAGAGGTCGATCTTTTGACAGTGAATCCGGATAAAACTGTTCTGGAAGAAAAAGAAAAGCAGGACACATTATTGAAGATTCCAGGTATTATGTTATCTGATGTAAAAGTACGAACTTATTATCTAAAAGAAGTTGCCTCTCATCTGGTAGGGTATGTACAGGCGGTTACAGCCGAAGATTTGCAGGAACATAAAGGGGAAGGGTATCGTACAAACAGTGTGATTGGAAAGACTGGATTGGAAACGCTTTATGAAAAAGAACTAAAAGGAACAGATGGGTGTGAAATCTGTATTGTAGATGCAAATGGAAATAAAAAAAGTGTTATTGCATATGAGCCTAGAAAAGATGGAGAAGATATCCATACTACGATTGATGGTGATCTTCAAAGTACTCTTTATGAACAATTTAAAGAAGACAGAGGATGTTCTGTAGCTTTGAATCCTTATACAGGGGAAGTATTGGCGTTGGTAAGTACGCCATCTTATGATAATAATGATTTTGTACGTGGAATGGACAACAGCCAGTGGAGTGCATTAAATGAAAATAAAGACAGGCCTTTATACAACCGCTTTCGCCAGACATGGTGTCCTGGCTCAACTTTTAAACCTGTAATTGCTGCAATTGGATTAAAAGTGGGGGCATTTACTGCAAATGACGATTTTGGAAATGAGGGTCTGGCGTGGCAGAAAGATTCCTCGTGGGGAGATTATACAGTGACTACACTTCATGATTATGCACCTGTGATCTTGAAAAATGCGCTTATTTATTCAGATAATATTTATTTTGCAAAAGCAGCATTAAAAATTGGTGCGGATCAACTGATGCAGTCTCTAAATCAAATAGGATTTAATCAGGAACTTCCATTTGATATTAAAATGTCAGAGTCCCAATATTCTAATACGGACAAGATAGAAACAGAAATCCAGCTTGCTGACAGTGGGTATGGACAGGGACAGATTCTGGTAAATCCTTTGCATCTTGCAAGCATTTATACGGCTTTTCTAAATGATGGAAATATGATAAAGCCATATCTTCACGTGGATGGTGGAAGCACTTCCAGTGAAATCTGGATAAAAGATGCTTTTTCACCACAAATTGTTTCGGAGGTTATGGAGGGGTTAGAGGGTGTAGTGAATAACCCGGAAGGAACTGGTTATGGAGCATGCCGGGAAGACATTAGATTAGCAGGAAAAACCGGAACAGCGGAACTGAAAGCTACAAAAGAAGATACATCTGGAACAGAAATTGGCTGGTTTACAGTTTTTACTACAGATAGAGATACAAAGAATCCTATTTTGCTCATCAGTATGGTAGAGAATGTGAAAGATATTGGAGGAAGCGGTTATGTGGTGGAAAAGGATAAGGCGATACTGGATGAATATCTTGGTAATGAATAATTTTTACCTTTAAATATTACAAATGTAAGAGGAAAATGATATGAAAAAAATTTGGAAAATATTTGTGGGAGTTATTTTTCTTGCTGTCTGTAGTGGATGTGGCATAAAGAAAGAGCAGAAAAAGACAATTGAAGATACGAAAGAAAAAATTTACAGAGAGTGTGAAATGCTAGCAGAAGGCTATCGGAGCATATATGAGAATGCTGTGAAAGAAAATGCACTATATGAGCTGAGTACAATACAAAAAAGTATGGATTATTTTGGAAAATATGGATATGCAGTAATTGATTCCTACAATCAGCTGGATATGATTCAAAGTATTAAAGTAGATGATTTTTTGAAAAAAGCAGAAAAAGAGAAGAATGGAAAAACTACTATATTTCAAGTTATAGCAGGGGATCATTTTATCCGGTATGATCTGAAAACCAAACAGGGGAAAATAGACGTTGAAGTAAGCTCTTTTAAATGGAAAGAGGACACTTGGCGGGAAACATATTATCATGAGTTTAGAGCTAATTCATGGAAATATACAGAAAATGGGTATTTCTTTATAGAAGAATATCATCCGGCAGGATATGATGGACCGTCTGGATATCGGGACTTTCGGGTAGCACCGTTAAATAAAAAATGTCGGGAGTTGAATCGAAAATATATACTTCCTTTTGGATATACACTTAATAAATTGTTTACTTCTAATTGGAGTGAAAAAAATTATGATGGAATAAATTTTTATGATGTTTTTGACCGTTTACTTTCAATGGAAGAAAAAACTGATGAATTTAAGGAAGGAAAGACTTATGAAATCCCCAAAGAATCATTTGAAGCGATATTTCAAAAATATTTTAATATAAGCGCAGAGATACTGCAGACAGGAACGGTATTTCACACGGAAACACAGACATATCGGTATCGAACCAGAGGAATCGTATATGATTTTGCTCCCACACCATATATTCCATATCCGGAAGTTGTTTCCTACATAGAAAATCAAGATGGAACAATAACACTGGAAGTAAATGCGGTATGGCCACAAAAAGAATTAGATCAGGCGTTTTGTCATAGCGTAACCATTCGGCTGTTAGATAAAGATAGATTTCAATATGTATCCAATTATGTATCAAGGTCAGAAATAGAGGTTACCTGGTATACGGAAAGATTATCAGACGAAAAGTGGGAGGAATGTTATGGAGATAATTGATATGAGTACAAAAAGAAAACTGAAAAAGATGGTGAGTGTTTTATTTATTTTGGGATGCTTTTTCATAGGAAATACAAAATGTAAAGGGGCTGATTTAGAATATATTTCACAGGAAACTGCGAATTATGCTGTACAAGAAAGAGGATATGATTTGCCAGTAGATGAAGTCGTGAAAGAAGAAGCTATTGAAGATTGTAAGAATGTTATGAATCAGATGAAAGCCATTTATCAAAAGGCGGATAAAGGAACTTCATCGAATGTAGTAGTTTCTGAGACAGTAATGGAAGAAATGCAGGAAGTATTAAAGGAAAAAAATGTCCCTGTTATTACATCAGCGCCGTATTCAAATATGGCTAATTATTCTAAAATGGAAGAATTTCTTTTCAAGGCAGAACAGGATCTGCCAGGAGATATCGTCTTATATAGGATTAACAGGGATGGTGGGATAGAAAGACTCAAATTCAATTATGATGGGACAGATATGTATTTGTTGGCTGCGAAAGTTGTTTGGGGTATGAACGACAATCCATCTATTGTATATGTTTCGTATACAAGGATAGAAGAATGGAAATATACAGAAAAAGGCTGGTTTGGTTATACGCTATGTGTTCCAAAATATCCGGAAGTATCAGAAGCGGTTGATGGCAGTTCTATGATAAGAATTAAACCTTTAAGTGATGAATGCAGGGAAGTTTCAAAGAGGTGTGTGTATTTGCTTGGATATCAGGGGAATAATCTTTTATGTTCTGATTGGGATAGATCTGATATGGAAGGGTTAGATTATAATGGTTTATATGAATATTTATATCGAATGAAATACGGGGAGAGATATGAGTTTTCAGGTAACTCAAGTGGAATTCCGGCAGAAGAGTTTGAAAATCTGATAATGGAGTTTTTGCCGATAACAGCGGAGCAAATTAAAAAATGGGCAGTATTTGATTCGGAACATCAAACTTATGACTGGGAACAATTTGGTTGTTTTAATTATAGCTTTGGAACATCTTTACCGGAGGTCGTTGAAATAAGAGATAGCGGAGAGGGAAACAGTGTGCTGGTTGTTGATGCTGTATGTGATACATTTATATGTAATGATGCCGTTATTACAAGTGAGCTGACTGTTAAGTTCAACGATGATAAGAGTTTTAAATATATGGGGAATAAAATTCTGAATAATGGTACGAAAGAAGTTCCCAAATATCAATATAGAATAAAAAGAAAGAACTGATAACAACTATCAGCCCTTTCATATTTGTTAATTCCATATATGTAATTTTTTTAAGATATCAGAAGTGATTTCAAATGCTTTTTTGCCAGTTGCATTAGAATCACTTTGGATATTGGTTGCAAAATAATAGCTGTTATCGGAAGTTTCTACATATCCGATAAACCAGCCGTTGATATCCTGTCCGTTGACACGACCGGTTCCAGTTTTTCCGTAGAAATTACCATTAGGTGTACTGGCAATTTTTATAGCATTTTTAACAGAAAATACATTTTGGGAATTTAGATGGAATTCATTTGTGTTAAATTTTTTCAATAATGTTACTTGCTCTAAAGGCGAGATTTTTAATGAAAAGTCGGACCAGTATAAATCCAGATTTGAACTGGTTGTCTGGTTTCCATATTCTATTTTATTCAAAAATTCCTGGACTCTGTTAATTCCGAGCTGCGAATCAATTGCCTGGAAATACCAGTTAACGGAATTTTGCATAGCAGAGTTTAAATCCTGATCAGCTTCCCAGGATGGAAAAGGAAAGGCATCACCATTCCATGTCATGGAAGAGTGTTCTGGTGTGATGATTCCGGATTCCAACCCTAATAATGCATCGTATATTTTGTAGGTAGACTCTGGCGGAATACGTTTGGTGGCTTCTTCAAGATCGTATATTTTCCAGGAATCCAAATTATTGTCATACAAAACAAATGATCCATCATATGTTCCAAATGTTTCGGATATATCTAACAGGGAGATATTTTTGTCTGTATCACTAAAATGATATACGTTTTGAGTAGAGGCATCAATGGATAAAATGGGTGTACATCCAATAAAAACAGCACTAATGACCAGATAAATTATCAATGCTCTCATTTTTTGATAAAGAGTTTCTTTCCTAAAAACGGCGATGTTGAGAATACGTCGTTTCATCTGCCTGAAATTTCCGGACATTCCAACTGCCAGTGGAGAGGAAAAAGAGGATATTTTTTCTGCAAAATTAATCAGTGTAGTTCCATAAGCTTGGTATTCATCAGCAGAAATCATCTGCAATACAGCAGAATCACAGGCTATTTCACGGTCACAGAGAATTTCTTTTAAAGTGTACCAAACAAAAGGGTTAAACCAGTAGAGTATATTACTTATGACCATGAGGAAGCCAATAAATGTATCTTTGTGACGGTAATGCTGTAATTCGTGTAGCAGCATAAAACGCATATCATCAGGATTCAGTTCGGAAATTAAATGGATGGGAATGTAAATTCTGGGATGTATTATTCCGATTAAAACTGGTGATTTTAAAAATGCAGTACTGTAGACTGATACTGGGTGAGAGATTTTAAGTTCCTTTAAACAATTGTAATAAATAGTTTTTACCTGCTGATTTTGAAGCGGGAGAGCAGATCTTTTTATGGAACGTACATAGTTTAATGAATGAAGGGTGAGGACTGACATAATCATAACACCCGTTATCCATATTAGAAAGAGTATGGTATTCAAGCCTCCAGAAAATTGACTACTGATGGAAACTGAAAAATCATTCACCTGGTTTAACAAAATATTTTGTGTATTACTGGTAAGTTCGGATAGCGTGTCGGTACCAGAGTTAAGTCCTGAGTCAGTTTGAAAAAAATGTAACCATGAAAAAAGTTGTGAGCCATGAATCTGTACAGGAAAAAATGGCACGGCAAGTAGTAAAAATAAAAGAAAACAGAGATGGTACTGTGTAGCCGCAGATAAATATTTTTTCAGAAGTTTTTTTGTTCCGATTATTACAAGTGTAAAAATACATATGAAGATATTACTGATTAAAAAGTGGATAATCCAGTTGCTCATTCAAAACCTCCTATTTCTGATGTTTTGATAATAAATGGCGTAAGTTATCAATTTCTGTTGAAGAGAGCTTATCGTCTTCAAGGTAAGAAGCCAGCATAGAAGAAAGATTTCCATTATAATATCGCTTTAAAAAAGAATTGCTTTCCTGGCGTATATATTCATCTTCTTGGACTAATGGAGTATAGACAAATACCCGGCTTTGTTTTTCGTAGGAAAGAGCTTTTTTGGAAACAAGTCTCTTGATAAGAGTTTGAATTGTTTTTGGACTCCAGCTGGTAGTTAGAGTAAGTTTTTCTGTAATTTCATTTGTATTGATGGGAGCATATTTCCATACAATTTTCATAACTTCAAATTCGGCTTCTGAAATTTGGGGTAGTGACATAATAAAATCCTCCTGCTAAATCCTACATATGTAATAAATATATTATATTACTTGTAGAAGAAAAAAGTCAAATGGCAGATGATATATAGAATATAAAATTAATAATGTAGAGGCAATAAAGGTGAAAAAGATAGAAATTATTGAGAGAATCACAGATGCTAATGGAAGCATAAGTGAAAACATATTGACTAGCTGGGAACATAAAAACCAATTCATACCGGAAATTATAAGGTTTGGAGAATTAAAAATATATCTACAGGAACGAATTGTTAAAAAGAATGATAGTGATGTTCATCTTTCAAAATATGAATATGATATTTTACTTCTTTTAGCGAAAAGTCCAGGTAGAATATTTGGAAAAGAAATGGTTTATGATCTGGTATGGAATGAACCTTATTCCGGTGATTATAATGTGGTTATGCGACATATCTGCAATATCAGAGAAAAAATAGAAGATGATCCTGGACAACCATTATATATACAAACAGTACGAGGTGTAGGATATCGGTTTAACGGGAATTTAGGCAGCGAGTGAAATCGCTGCCTATTATTATGGTTTTACAAAGAAG
>NZ_JAJDMI010000058.1:0-17292 GCF_020593505.1 Blautia sp. DFI.3.45 | reverse complement strand
TTTTGGTTTATAATTAGTGATATTCGATGTGTTCATAGCAATACCTCCATGAGCATATTTCAACACATTTAATCACTAATATCAATATTATTAATCATTTAAAAACATTTCTCTTAATTCTCTATTCTCAGTCGTTTTCTTTTTCACTATCATATTTAATACTCTATCCAATTTCAAAACACACTATTCTCGCTGCTTATTACTTTTCTCAGTCAAAGCAGACGGGATTTGATTTCATTCTTCTTACAGGATATAGTTTGCAATTACTCCAAGCACCAGCAAATGCAAAGGATAAAAAGCATAATAGACATATTTATTGATGTAATCCTTTCTCTCTCCAGTGCAGCACCAGATTCCATAGAACGCAATCGGTCCGGTCACATACATCAGACTGATAATACATCCCAGCACTGTTTTCAGCACATTTCTTGTCTCAAACACATAGAACACAAACACAAGCAGAACAATACAAAGTCCATACTCTGCCCGGAAAATGCTCACCCAGACAATAGCTGCGATCAGGATCAGTACCTTTAACATACCACCTGTAAATCCGGAAGTTTCTTTAAACAGATCTAAGCATTTCAGCATAATCAGGCAGATACACATCGTGATCATTGCGTTCTGACTGGAAAAGTCCCATACTTTTCCGCAGATTGCCAGATCATATGGAATCTCACTGACCAGTGCAGTAACAGCCATCATGATCAGATACTTCTTATAATCCGATGTATTACGAAATCCCTCTACCAGCAGAAACGCAAATACGGGAATCGCCATCCCGCCTATAAGCTGCATAATGGATCCGACTCCCGCAAGTGTCATCAAACGGGAATCCTGAGACATCGCCTGGTTCAGACTCTCCTGAGTATACTGGTCTAAATGGATCAGGCCTTTTTCAATAATGGCAATTCCAACTGTCTGGATCAGCATAGTGATACATGCAAACATCTTCAGCCCATCAGCTGTGATATCCGGAGTTTTCCAAACGATTCCTCTTCTTCCCGTTGTCATATTCATAATATCAACCTTTTACAGCACCGCCTGTAATTCCTTCCACATAGAATTTCTGCATGATCATAAACAGAATAGAAATCGGTATGGATACCAGTACACCACCTGCGCAGAACTGAGTAAAATAAGAATTGATAAGGCTCTTATCCAGCATCTTGTACAGACCAATGGCAACTGTATATTTGGAAGAAATACCGGCATTCAGGATCATCTTTGCATATACGAAATCCATCCATGGCACCAGGAAACTGCTGATAACTGTATAAACAACAATCGGGCGGCTCATGGGCAGAACCATCTGGAAGAAGATTCTTGCCTCACTGCATCCATCAATTCTGGCAGCCTCGCAGAGTGCTCTCGGAACTGTATCAAAGAATCCTTTCGCAATCAAATAACCAAGACCTGAAGAAGCAGAGTAAACCATGATCAGACCGGCATAGCTGTTTGTCAGATTAAAAGATTTCAGTGTGAAGTAAACTGCAATCATTGCCAGCATACCAGGAAACAGATTCAGGATAACTGCCATGTTCATCAGCGGTTTTCTCATCTTGAATCTCATAACAGATGTTGCATATGCAACCATCAGTACGAACATAGTGGAAATCACACATGTAAAGCATGCAATGATAAATGTATTCAGAAACCACTGCGGAAACTGAGATACAGAATCTGAATGAAACAGCTTCATGTAATTGCTGATGCTCCATTCCTTCGGAAAAAATGTACTGGTATTCATTCCTGAATATGCACTGAAGGAAGTACATAACAGCCAGATGATCGGGATCAGCCAGATAAATGCCAGCACTGCGATCAATAAATTATGTAATACTATAGAAGAAGTACGACTGTCTTTCATCTTTTTCATTATTGATATGTTCCCTCCTTATCTCCCTTGATCATCCTGTTAAATGCAACCAGGGTGAATACTGCACAGATAATAAACACGATAATACCGATTGCTGATGCCATCTTATAGTTGTAGTAATCCTGAGTCAGACGGAACAGCCAGGTAACCAGAAGGTCAACCTCTTTTGCCTGTGAGCTTGCCATTGCCTGATTAGTTGTTGTATAAACATCCTGTGTGAGCAGATAAATAACATTAAAGTTATTAATATTTTTTACAAAGTCTGTGATCAGAGCAGGTCCTGTTACAAAGAGCAGATATGGCATTGTAATCTTTCTGAATATCTGGAAGTTTGTTGCACCGTCTACTCTTGCACTCTCAAGCTGGTCAGAAGGAAGGTTCATCAGAACACCTGTTGCAATCAGCATCTGATACGGAACACCAATCCAGATATTAATGAGAATGATCATTACATGTGCCCAGCCCGGAGCAGAAAGAAACGGAATATAGCTTGTGGACACAAGTCCTATGCTTCTTAAGAATCCGGTCAGTCCAATGCTGTGACAGATTGTGTTGACGATACCACCATTGGAGAAGAAATTACGCACCAGCAGAAGTGATACAAACTGCGGGACTGCAATCGTTACGATAAATAAAGTACGCCACATCTTCGACAGTCTTGTCTTCTTGCTGTTAAGAAGCAGTGAAAGCAGGATACCTCCGATATAAGTTGTAAATGTTGCGAAGAAAGCCCATACAAGTGTCCATCCCAGAACCCGCACAAATGCATATCCGAACGTAGATGTAAGACCGCCGCCGCCAAACAAACTGATAAAGTTACTGAAACCTACCCATGAGAACAACTCAGTAGGAGGCATATGCTGCTGATCATAATTTGTAAATGCTACAAAGATCAGAAGTAAGATTGGGATTAATGTGAAAATCACAACTCCAAGTACCGGAAGTGTCAGTAATGTAATATGAAACTTCTCTTCTGTCAGTGATCTGAGATCTTCTTTAAAAGTATTGATATGCTTTCCCGCTTCTTCCATTTTCTGAAGTGTATAAGCATTGATCACGTTCTTAAACCACACAACAGCTGCCGCAAACCATACAACAAAGCTGAACAATGAAAACAACAGGATCGTAAAGGAATTATCATAATCATTAAATTCACTTTTCATTGTTTTCATGTTAAAGACTTTTTCCATCTTTACAGTACCAAGGGTACTGAATTTTGGTACATACTGCATTGCAAATTTCACTGAAAAAACGATCACTGCGATCTCCAGCAATGTCATCAGTACTGCTTTCACATACTGTTTACGCTTTGCATAGCCTGCGCCCATCCAGATCAGGGACAGCTTTACAAAGGCATCACCTTTCACTACAGCAGTACCAAAGTCAGCAAAAAATCCACCGATGGATTTAAAGAATCCACTCACTGCCGCTGCAGCAGAATTATTGTCCTGTGCTGCCATATCTCTCCTCCTCGTCATTTCATTTTTGTTACTATCTTTTCTCAGACAGCATCTGCCGTTTCCTTAAAACAGCTCACATGCCGTTATGCATATGGGCCATTTTTTAAAATCTGTTATATAATTTTTTTATTTTACAATTATTCTACAGAAGCAGCAGCACCCTCTACCAGATTATCAAGTGCTTCCTGGATTGCATTATCATCATCCGCAGATAATGTTCCCTGTGCAATCAGTTCTCCGAATGTCTTTGCAGGATCCCAATATTTTCCGCCAACCTTCTGAGCCTGTGCATATTCAGACTGAGCTGCAAGTGCTGCAAGTGCTACATTTTCCTGAACAGAATCAGATGCTGCTACATTCTTGTTTGAAGGACCGCTTTCTCTCTGATCAAAGAACATCTGCTGGGATTCTTCATTTGTAAGGTACTCAGCAAGAAGAACTGCCCATCCGGAATTCTCAGAATAGCCGTTTACACCAACATATTTGTAACCGGCAACAGATCCCTGCTGAACCTGTTTGTCACCAACTGTGAATGTAGGAAGCTTTGTTGCTGCATATCCGTCACCAAATATCTCCTTTGCTGTGATTGCATCCCATGTACCGGAAACGCATGCTGCCAGATTACCGGATGCAAGCTGATTAGACATATCACCATCAGCAACTGCCATAAATGCCGGATTAGATGTAATATCAAGCATTCCTTTTACTACATCAACACCTGTATATCCATCAGCACTTGTTCCGTTCCAGTCCATAGTTGTTGTTCCGTCATCATTAAGTCCTGTTGTAAATCCTGCTCCATAGAAGAAAGAAGCATTGTACCATCCGGAAGCAAGTGTCATACCAACTTTCTTTCCGGCCTTATCAGCTGCTTCAAGAAGGCTGTCCCAGCTTGCTGCATCTTCCTCGGAAATTACAGATGAATCATAGTAAAGAAAATATCCGTTGTCAGCTGCTCTTGGAAATGCATACAGACTGCCATCAATTGTTGCTGCATCAATAGCGCCTTCAACGTTTGCAGCTTTTACATCATCAAGTGTTGTATCTGCAAGCTGAAGTGCTTCTGCATAATCATCAAGTTTCAGAAGTGCTCCTGCTTTTACAAGATCCGGAAGCTGATCATCTGCGAATGCATATACATCTGCACCAGCCTCTACGTCTGTCAGAATAGTATCTTTTGCAGTAGACTCAGATTCTACGCCAATCTGAATATCAAATTTCTGATCTGCATACTTCTCCTGGAATTTATCTGTCAGTTCTTTTAATAAATTCTGGTCTTCTTCAGCTCCCCATACAGTCAGTTTAATTGTCTCATCCTCTGCTGCACTTACACATACTGTGCAGGAAAGTGCCATAGCTGCTGCCAGTAACGGTGCAATCACCTTTTTTACATTTTTTCTCATTTTCTCTTCCTCCTGTTTTTGATGGTTATGCCTAAACAGCCCGCATCCGATTTGCGTAATAAACGCCCTCAGTTTTGTTTGCGCAACCGTTTGTTCATATTTTTAGTATATTCCTTTATATTTATAAAGTCAATTAGCCATTATTATCTAATTTCAAAACTCTTTTTTTGTCATATTGCACAATTCAGTTTGATTTTTTCGTTTTTTCATACAATGATATACTTGATTTGTGCAACCGTTTTCATTTTGATAAAATCAGATTGTCCAGAGAATTTCAACCGATTTTTTTATACACAAAAAGTTCTCTGCTTATTGATCCTTACAATAAATACAGAGAACTTTCTAATCCTGCCATTCATTTTCAATTTCTATAATCTGATCGGATTTTACATCCATATACTACTGTGTCGACTCCCGCAACACTACCTGGTAGTTCAGAGGCACTGTATCCTCCAGTGGCTTCTCTCCCAGGATGTTCAGTAATTTCGCACATGCCATCTTTCCCAGTCTTACCGTATCAAAGCGTATACTGGTAATCGGTGGATTATTATATTCCAGATTCTTACTGTCATACATACTGGCTATTTTTATTTCTGCAGGAACCGATATTTTCTTTTCCCTCAGACTGCTCAGACACATGCTGCAGATCACATCATCCATGCAGACAATACCATCCGCGCCTTCTTCAAGCAGTCTCTTCACAGCATCAGATACTGCTGCCTGATTATCCGTATCCATGAAGATCAGATTTTCGTTAACAGAAACTCCCATTTCCTCATGTGCTTCCAGAAAACCCTGATATCTGCTTCCGGTAACATTGTAGGACTGATTTCCACCCAGAAGTGCCAGATTCCGAAAACCTTTCATCAACATAATACTTGTCAGTTCTTTTCCGGCTTCCTGGTTCTTGTTATCTACAAACGGAACTTCCGGATCTGAAGACGGGCCGATCAATATATATGGTTCCTTACAGTTCTTCAGATATTTCTGTACCTTGGAACTTACCACTGCTCTGCTTACAATGATCCCGTCAACTTTTCGATTTGCCTCCAGTCTCTGTATCTGCGATACATCTGCTCCATCAATCATAGAAATAATAATATCATAATCATAGGAGGAAGCCATCTCACAGATTCCATTCATACAGTCTTTAAAAAAAAGAAACTCTGTGGCAACATAATCCTTCGGCATCAGCAGTGCAATATTATAAGTTTTACGCTGTGCCAACCCCTTTGCCACAACATTGGGTCTGTAATCATGTTCTTTTATAAATGCCCGTACTCTGTCTCTTGTAGCCTGACTGATTCTTCCCTTTCCTGAAATAGCACGTGATACCGTAGTCTTACTTACCCCAAGCTCCCGGGCGATATCTTCTATTGTATATATCTTCTTTTCTTCTGTTTCCATAAAATACCCCACTTTTTGCGCAACCACTTGATTATTTTCTATAAAATAACAAAATACTCAAGCACTTACAAATAACTTTTAAAGAAGATATACCGGCAGTTCCTCATTAATATGAACAGAATCTTTTGCTGTTTTTTTCTTTTCTTCTGTAACAGATATTGTTTCCGGTTTCTCTGCCTCTTTTGTGGATACAACGGGCTTCTTTACGGTTTTCCCGGCACCTGCATTTGCTGCACGCCGAATACTCTCCCTGCCTACTGACATAATTCCATGACCTCCTCTGCCAATCTCGTATATTCTCTGGCACTTCTGCTTGATTTTTTATATTCCACAACCGGAATACTGTTATCCTGTGACCATTCTACAGAGCTGTCCACTCTGATAATCTGCTCAAATACATGAATATCCTCAAGTTCATGCAGTGTTTCCATTGTCTGTTTATAATAACTCTTTCTTGTATCTACCTTTGTCACTGCAATTCCGGCAACTTCCAGTTCCGGAGTAATCTGCTTTACTTCATTAAGAAATTCAAACATATTCGCAAGTCCGAACATTCCCCATGGACTTGCCTCAACAGGAATAATTACCCTGTCTGATGCACAAAGGATATTCATCACCCAACCACCCAGCGTAGGAGGTGCATCAATCAGAATATAGTCATAATTTCCTGCATCCTTTATCTTCTGAATGCATTTTCGCAGGATAAATTCTCTCTGCCATTTTGTAAAAAGTTCATATTCTATAGAACTCATCAATGTAGACGATGGTATCAGATCCAGATTTTCGTAGGGAGTATGTACCACATAACCGCTGAGCTCTTCCTGTTTTCCGATTGCGCAATACAGATTCTTCTCTCCTTTCGCCTGCTCCAGCACCCAGTTCTCCGGAAAAAAGGCAAGAGAAAGATTTAACTGCATATCTCCATCGATCAGAAGAACCTTTTTCCCTGCCTGAGCCATCGCCGCTCCAAGGTTTGAACAGGTTGTGGTTTTTCCACTTCCACCCTTATTATTTGTAAAACATATCGTTATGGTTTTTCCCATGGAACTGTCTCCTTTACCACTTACTTTACTTGTATTATAGGAGATTTATCATATAGATTCAACTGTTTTCCTCATCTTCGCAACCCTGTAACTCATTTGCATTGCCGGACAAACATTTCTTTGATTCCCAAAATAAGCCCTTGATTTTTTGTTTTTTTGTGTTATAGTATTTATATACTTGATATGTAGTTTTTAAAACTATATTATATTGTTTTCATTATATTTATCTGAATGAATGGAGGCGTTTTTATGAAATTTAAATTAAAAGATCCCGGAAGTGCGATCACTCATGGTATTGCCCTTCTTCTCGCTACAGTCGGAGCAGTTCCTCTTATTATCAAGGCAGCGCGTTCTTATGATGTGCTCCATATTGTTGCTTTAAGTATTTTTATCCTTACCATGGTTCTGCTCTATGCAGCCAGTACCATTTACCATTCTGTAGATTCTACAGAGAAGGTCAATCGACGGCTGCGAAAAATGGATCACATGATGATTTTTGTGATGATCGCCGGAAGCTATACTCCTGTATGCCTGATCGTTCTTCATAACCGCATTGGATATATTCTGTGCGCGCTGGTATGGAGTATTGCAGTCCTCGGCATTATCTTAAAGGGCTGTTGGATCACCTGTCCCAAATGGTTGTCCTCTGTACTGTATATCGCCATGGGCTGGCTGTGTGTACTGGCATTTGTTCCAATCTTCCATGCACTCCCACGTGCAGGATTTGACTGGCTTCTTGCAGGCGGAATCATTTATACCATCGGTGGTGTGATCTATGCATTAAAAGTTCCGCTTTTTAATTCCAGACATAAGAATTTTGGTTCCCATGAGATCTTTCACATCTTTGTTATGCTTGGAAGTGCCTGCCATTTCATTGTCATGTACTTTTTTGTTGCTCCACTACCTGTATAACCGTCAATTTGCCAATAAACAAAACAAGGGGTTGCAGCACCGGATTTTTTCCGGTGCTACAACCCCTTAACAATACAATTTTCTCTGCTGCAGCATAATCCCTGCAGGAAAGCTTTTATATTACACAGCTACTCTTCTTTCCGGATACAATCCATAGGATCCATATCCCACGCCAAAATATCCATAATAGCTCTTCGCCTCTGCGAACAGCGGATCATATACTCTGCCTCCGATTTCAGCCCAGCAATGACCGCTTCCGTCAGTTGCCGTTGTATCTACGCAGACATAAACATTCTTATATCCAAGAGCCTTTGCAAGATAGGCAAACGAACAGGCATCTGAGAAACAGTCCCCGCCTTTTCCGCTCAGTATCAGATAATCGTTTGCATATAACGCAGGCCATGCAGTCTGATTATAAAATATTCTTCTGGTATCGTAATAATGCTGATACATTACCCATCTGAAACAGGTTTCAAATTTCTCACTTTTTGACATACTCGGTTTTGTAATCTTGCTGACAACATCCTTTGCTCTCTGCAAAGTCTCATACTCATACGCTTTGGTGGAATTCATTTTCTTTCCATTTGGATAATAAATCGTCTTTCCTTTTTTCCAGGCTTCCAGAATTCCCTTTTCTGTACAATAATAAATTGTATTTCCAACTTTAACTGTTTTCGTTCTCAGAACACCCTTGTCACTGAAATAGTAATATTTTCCGCTGATTTTCTTAACGCCACTGTAACGTTTTCCATTGGAACCAAAATAATATTTCTTGTTATTGTATTTGATCCATCCGGTTTTCATAAATCCTTTTGGACTGAAATAATAAACTTCACCATGGATTTTACGCATTCCTGTAAGATACTGTCCATCTTTAAAATATTTCTTATTTTTTGTTCCATACTCACACCAGCCATTTTTCACCTCCGGTATGGGTGTTGGTGCAGGTGTCTCGATTGGTGTTACATCCGGAGCCGGTGTTTCAATCGGGATCGGTGTTACAGTAACATCCGGTACTTCTGCTGCCATGGCCGGAACACTGCCCATCACACATACTGCGCATACTGCAAGCCATTTTGTCATCTTTTTCATTTTCTCTTATCCTCCTTATCTGACGGGTTCAGAAGCTCAGCAACTCCAGTTTTTTATTTCTGGTAAATTGTTTAATCTCATATTCACGTCTCATCGCTTCTTCTTTTGTTGAAAATCCTTCATAATATACAAGTGTAACCGGTCTTTTGGTCCTTGTATATTTCGCGCCGTTCTTTCCCTCGTTGTGTGCTTTCATACGTTTCTGCAGACAGTTTGTCCACCCTGTATAAAGAGTCCCATCTGCACATTTAACAATGTAAGTATAATTCATCATAATCACCCGACAGTCATATATTATAATCAAGCAACTGTCTTATTGTCTGGAATTACATTATTTGAAATTTTTTATAATTTATGTAAAGGACAACTGCTATCTTTTACGGTCGTCCCTGTTTCTATAATAAACAGTCGGTTTAAAACACGTATATCATCCGGACACATATTCTTTCTGACAGCCAGATCTCTCAGCACCAGAAATACCAATATGTCAAAAAAGCAGGCAGGGAAACCGACTGCGGATTTTCTTTCCCACCTGCTTTATTATACGTTTATTTTCTTATTTTGTGAATATCATTTTTCGAAGATTCCAGAGATTTCCCCTGAATTTTCCGCCTTTTACCTTTAGCTGCAGATCTTCACGATCCGGATAATATCTGGTTGAGAATACAATCTCTCCATCATTCAGATAAAGTTCCACTGCAGAAGTATCTGCAAGAATCCGGATATTGTTCAGTTCACTGACTTTCGCTTTCCGCTTATTTCTTCCTGCACCCGCAATTTCAGAAAATCCAATCTCCGCAATTTCATTTTCATATTTAAAGAGCATCTGTCCGCCCATACTGATCTGAAAACTTCTGTCTGTCACTGCAATATCTTCAATTAACAGATCAAAACCTTCATTTACTTCTACACGAACCTCAACAATTGATTTTTCATCATCAAGAATTGTTTTCTCTTTTCGGAGTCTCTCCAGTTCTTTTGCCGGATACTGGAATATTTTTCCATCCTTTACCCTCAGTTCCCGCGGTACGGTAAGACAATGCTGCCAGCCTTCATCAATGGTTTTATTGGTATATTCCTCCTCTGCATCCGGCATTCCCATCCATCCTATCAGAAGTCGCCTTCCGCTGTTATCTGTAAAGGTCTGTGGAGCATAAAAGTCAAATCCCATATCCCACTCACGAAAGTCTCTTTCATCTACAGAGCCATCCTCTTTTACCGGAAAATAGCCTGACTGATAGATATTCTGAAAACGAAATTCTTCCCTCTTCAAGCCCTGTGGTGATACAGACAGAAATTTCTTCCCGTCCAGTTCGAAATAGTCCGGGCATTCCCACATATAGCCAAAAGCTTCCGGTGTGGTTATTATATGTTTAAATTTCCATTCTTTCAGATTTTCTGATTCATAAACCAGAACTGCACCTTTATCTCCCTTAAGACGTCCGCCAAGAACCATAAAATACCTGTCGTTTTCTTTCCAGACTTTCGGGTCTCTGATATGACAGGTAAACTCTTCCGGATATTTTTCAAAAGAAATTATCTCTTCTTTATCTCCGAAATGAATTCCGTCCTCACTTTCTACATGAAGCGTACTGGTCTCACGTCCTTCATTAATATAATCATAATCACCGTCAATCTTTACATTCCCGGTGAAAAACAAATGAAGTTTTTCACTCTCTGCCAATGCAGATCCGGAATAGACACCATGACAGTCATAAGGAGAATCCGGATAAAGAGCTGTCCCTTCGTATTTCCAGTCTACCAGATCTTCGCTTGTATAATGTCCCCAGAATTTCAGTCCGCCTTCCACATCAAAGGGAGCGTATTGAAAAAACACATGATATCTGCCTTTATACCAGCATAGTCCATTTGGATCATTGAGCCATCCGACCGGCGGCATCAGATGATGTCCAAGCCGGAATCTTCCTTCTGTCAGATCTGCGTTCTTTTCAATTACTTTTATATTTCTTTCAAGAACTTTAGTTAGCGTACTCATTTCACAATCTCCAATACTTTATCTGATGGTGTTACCGAATCTTCCGACAGAATTTTCACATCTTTATAATCATCCGAATTCGTTACAATAAGAGGAGTCGTCACATCGTATCCTGCTGCCTTAACTTTCTCCATATCAAAGGAAACCAGAAGCTGGCCTTTCTTTACGTGATCTCCATTCTTTACATGAGATGTAAAATATTTTCCATTCAATTCCACTGTATTGATCCCGATATGGATCAGAAGCTCCATACCACTTTCCGTACTTAAACCAACTGCATGCTTTGTATCAAAAACAGTCTCAACCACAGCATCACATGGAGCAACAACTTCACCCTTCGATGGAATTACGGCAATTCCTTTTCCAAGTACTTCCGAAGCAAATGTAGCGTCATTTACCTGGGAAAGCAAAATCGCAGTTCCTTCTGATACACTATAAAGCACAGAATCATCTGCATTGCTTTTTTCTGTTGTTGATTTATCTCCCACAGCTTCAACACTTTCTGTCTTTTCAGAAACATTAGTGTCCTTATATCCAAACAACCAGGTAAGTACAAAGGCAGCACCAAATGCAATCACAAACATAAGAATATAAGAAACCGGATTATTCAGACAAAGAAGAATTCCAAAGATACCGGTTACGCCAGTTCCCGTAGCCCCCAGTCCTGTAACAGATGCAAACAGTGCACCAAATGCACCACCAATACATCCCATCACAAATGGTTTTCCAAAGCGAAGGTTAACACCAAAGATCGCAGGTTCAGTAATTCCCATACAGGCACTTAATGCAGACGGAACTGCCATTGATTTAATCTTCTGATTCTTTGTCTTAAGTGCTACTGCAAGAGTGGCTCCACCCTGTGCAATATTCGCTGCAGAAGCAAGAGGCAGCCAGTAAGTAACTCCAAATTTAGACAACTGTCCAAGATCAATGATCGTGTACATATGGTGAACACCGGCAACCACCGTCGGTGCATAAAACGCACCCATAATAAGACTTCCGATACCAAATGGCAATGCGATCAGCCACTGAATCCCATTCAGAAGTCCGTTCTCAACAGTGACAAAGATAGGTCCGATAATGGATAATGTCAGATATCCTGTTACAAAGACACTTACAAGCGGAGTAACAAACAGATCAAACATTGCCGGCACTACTTTGTGAAGTCTCTTCTCAATCTGAGCCAGTACCCATACTGCAATGATAACCGGAATTACATGCCCCTGATATCCGACCATATCAATAGAGTAAAGTCCAAACCATACTTTCTGAGTTGCTTTAACACCTTCTGTGGCAACTGTCCATGCATTCTGGAGATTCGGATGAATCATGATCATACCGATAACTGCACCCAGATACGGGTTTGCACCAAACACTTTAGCACCGCTGTATGCGATGAGGATTGGCAGGAACGTATATGCCGTATTACTGAAAAGCTGTGCAAATGTATAAATAGAACCGCTGGTATCAATATTCAAAAATCCATTGTTTACCATGAAGTTCAGTGCTTCCATAATTCCCATCAGGAAACCGCTTGCAACAATTGCAGGAATAATCGGCACAAAAATATCTCCAAGTGTCTTGATCAGTCTCTGCACCGGATTTGCCCTGGAAGCCGCAACTTTTTTCAGCTCTTCTTTACTGCTCTCAGAAACTCCTGCAATCCGGATGAACTCATCATATACTTTATTAACTACACCTGTTCCCAGAATGATCTGCATCTGTCCCTGCGCAAAGAAAACACCTTTTACACCTTCAATGTTCTCAACATATTCCTTATCAGCCTTTGAATTATCACTGATAACTAGGCGAAGACGTGTGGCACAATGAGCTGCGGAAATAATATTTTCTTTTTTACCGATATGGTCATATATCTCCTGTGCTGTTTTTCTGTAATCCATAATATCCTCCTTTTATGGAATCGTTCTCATATAAATGTACACTTTGAAATTCTCACATATTCAACAAATTTCACTTGTTAATCTTATAAAAATACCTTTTAACCTTAATATCATCTTATACCATTCCAAATTTACTCTGATATCTGATTATAACTCAGCAGATATCTTGCACTCTCACGATATTTCTTATCTGATCACCAATATGTATTTCCTATGGATTGTATGTACTTTTATGGAATCGTTCTCATATATGCTATTATATCTGGGCGTTTTTTATTTGTAAATATGTAACATATCACAAATATTATATCCATTTTTTATATATTATTTCCAAAACACTCCCTTTAATATATGTAAATTAATATATGTAAATCTAATTATCCGGAAAAAAAGAACTCTGATGATTGCCTCAGAGTTCCTCTTTCATGTTCAGTCATATATTTCGGTGAGACTCTCTGAGTACCACCTTACATCCCATTTTTATTTCTTTATGTACAGATGATGTTTCCTTAGATTCTATCAAATCTACCAGCACTTTTGCTGATTCCATTCCACTTGTCTTGTAAAAAAAATGTACAGTAGTCAGCTTTGGTTCTATGATCTTTCCCAGAAAACTGTCTCCCATTCCGGCAATCTGAACCTGTTGAGGAATCTGATATCCGTTCTCCTTCAGCCAATTTGCCGCTCCAACTGCCATGGTATCTGTTGCACAGATCAATGTATCTACATCGGGATGCTCCGTAAAAAGTTCTTTCGCTTTCTCATATCCTGACTCTAATGTGAAATTTCCGCATTTTACACATCCACTTTCCAATGTGATCTGATTTTCTCCAAGAACCTTCTCCACACCTGATTTTCGCTGCCTGCCAACTGCCTCATCTTTATCCGTAACTGTAATATATCCAAACTTCTTTCCTGTCTTCACCATCTGTTCAGTAAGATTTACAGCAGCCTTATAATCGTCCTGAAAAATACATGGATAACCATCCAGCTGTTGTCCAAGTAAAACAATCGGAACTTTAAATCCCTTCATCATTTCCCTGTGCTGTTTTGTCAATATGGTGGCAATAAAAATAACACCATCGACCTGATTATCCCTGAACAGCGAAAGATATTTCAATTCTTCTTCAACACTGTTATTTGTATTTGCCAGTATCAGCTGATATCCTTTTTTGGTAAGTATGTCACTGATTCCGGCAACTTCCCGGCTGATCGTATTGGAATCTATCTTTGGCAGAATTACTCCGACCAGTTTTGTCTTCTTAGTACGCAGCCTCTGCGCCTGTGAAGAAGGCTGATACCCGGTTTCTTCAATAACTCTGCTGATATTTTTTTTCTTTTCCTCACTGACATAACCATTGTTCAGATACCTAGATACGGTAGCTCTGGAGACCCCTGCCAGTTTGGCAATCTCATTAATATTCATATAAAAAGCTCCTCTTTCATGCTGTCTGTATAATTTCCGAAAGTATTTTTATAACCAGCAGTATTTTATGATGCTAGTGTGCCCCTAACCTGATATCCACGAATTGTTAACTGCTGAATCACTACATATTTTGTATTATACTACACATATCATTTCTGTTGCAAATATCAAAGTACTGTTTATACGTTACTGTCTTGGCCCTATACCAAATTAAGGGCTGCCAATCTGCGGCAACCCTGTTTTTTTCTTCTATTTCATTATGGAAGATATTCAATCGGATCTATTGGTTCTCCATTCTTTTTCATTGCAAAATAAAGATTGGTTCCTTCTGTGCTGTAATATTTTGTAGGCTGTGCAATATATCCTATCGTCGTTCCCTTTTTAATTGTATCTCCTTCTGACACTGTCAGATCTGTAAGCTGTCCATAAACAGCCTGATATCCATTTCCAAGTTCCATTGTCAGTGTAGTACCCGTCTGCGCATTCTGCTCTATAGAATAAACCTTGCCATTAACAGCAGCTACCACAGGTGCTCCCTCTACTGCACCGACAGCAATAGCCGGACTCAATTTATACTGATCAAGCGTCGGAAAATAAGTAGTCTGATCCATACTGTAATCAAGGAGAACATTTCCATTCACCGGCCACTCCATTAATGTATCTTCCGAAAAATTTACTGTCGCAAGATTCAGGGCCGATGCCGAAACATCTGTTGCTTCATCTGCCTGATCTTCTGATATCGTCTGGGATTTCATATTTGCATTTACTGATGATTCTTCTGCTTGCTGAGAATTTACAGCATTGTCAGTCTTATCCACATCTGCAGTATTATCTGATTCATTATTATCCACAGTATTCTGAGCTGTTTCCCCATACATTCCTTGTTTTTGGAATGTAACCTTTGTATCATCCAAATCTTCCCCGTCATCGGATATCCACTGATTTTCTGACTCCACATGATTCGTTCCTGCATCTTCACTCAATTGTTCTTCCGTATCCTGTGTACTTTCACCGACATTTTCTGTTTTTTCTTCAGGAGTTTTCTCTTTGACCGGGGAGGTACCTAACTGATAAACTGTAATTCCCAATGCTGCTACAGCGGCCAGTCCAACGGAATTGGCAATGATTCTTGTCACTTTGTTATTCATCATATTCCTTTCACCTCTGTTTTCATCTTCATATCTATAGGGTGTCCAGAATATTCGTATCTATTCAGCAATTTACAGATTTTATGTTCAGCACATCCATCTCAGGAAAATAATATTGTAAGATCTCTTTTGCATTCGCAGACTCCTTTGCCATCTCATTCCCTCCATATTGTGAGAATCCTAATCCATGACCTTTTCCTCTACATAAAAATCGTATTTCCTTTCCAGACTTCTGAATTGTAAAATTTGAGGACGTGAGTCCCATTCCTTTTCTGAATGCCTCGCCTTCCAACACTTTCCCGTCAGCCAGAATTTCTGTAACATAACCGGCACTGTCCCTGGATTTTATTTCAATTCTTTCCGGAAGGACATTTTTATTTATGTATACACTATTCAAATAATCTTTTGCATTTTTATCCACAAGACTGTGTACGGATCTGAGATACGAATCATCTTCGTTGTGGAAAACTTCCATTCCATCTCTTGTCTGTCCTGCACTTAATTCATGATAGGGAACTAACTTTAATTCTTTATTCCATACAATGACTTTTCCTTCTGTTTCTGTTACTGCTTTTTCGTACTTATTCTGTAAAATTACACAAGCCAGGGATTTCCCCTCCATCTCTTTCTTTATCTGACATAAAGTTATTGCCAGATTTTTCTCCTCTTTCATTGTCCGGTAAAAATTTGATCTTGCTATGATTGTTTGTGCTTTTATAGTCTCAATTTCATATTTGTCTTCAATCTGCGATGAAACGATCACCGGCAGAAGCATTTCCACATTAAATTTTTTATTGATCAATGTAGTGTTGGCACCATTAAAAATAATTGTAACTATATAGGGAACAAAAAATAGAGCAAAGATTCCCGTTGTTCCAGGGAAAAAAGACTTTCTCATATCAGACCATCATTATAAACTTCTTCTTTTTAGTATATACATATATATTTATCTGTATGTATATTATTTATAACACTTCTGTTATATAGCAATTCTCGTAAATAATGCATATTGATCCTGCTCATCAGAACATAAAATCCTGCTGAACTGTCTCAAATTCATTAATTGAAAAAGGACTGCGATAGTTTCTGCATACGGGGCTTCATTACCCCGTATTAAAATATACAGCTCTATTTATTCTATTCTGGATTCGTGGTTCATTCCAGTAAATGATTTTATTTTTTCTGTTGTTCTTTTTATCATCCGGACGCAAAACAGTTCTGTCTTTTTTAGAATCTGTATCTTTTATGCAGATTCTTTTCTTGTCTTCAATGACTCCCATTACAAAGCAAATAAGAGCAGTCATGATTAACTGAAAATATTTTTTCAGATTCTTTAAAGGACTCTTCATAAAAACTCCTCCTGTTCTGCATTACATCTACTGACTTCAAACAGCCTGTCCACCGTTAAGACTGCGCACTTCCTACGGTTAATGGTATCAGGTACTAATAATATATGAAAAAGCATAAAACTTTAGAACTTTTTTATTTCTCTATAGTAATTCCATAAAATGATGTTAGGGTTAAAAAAACACAAAAAAACTTCTGTGATATTCTCACAGAAGTTTTAAAGTGAAGCATCGGGGATTCGAACCCCGGACAACTTGATTAAAAGTCAAGTGCTCTAC
>NZ_JAJDMI010000057.1:0-19083 GCF_020593505.1 Blautia sp. DFI.3.45 | reverse complement strand
GTGTGGCTGACTTAAATATCCATGTGAAGCGTGGGAGAATTTATGGTCTGCTGGGCAGAAACGGAGCCGGAAAAACCACTACTATGAAAATGTTGTTGGGCTTAACGAAGCCGACTTCCGGGGAGGTCAAAATCTGGGGGAAACCCTTGCAGGGGAATGAAAAGAAATTGCTGCCCCGTATTGGTAGCTTGATTGAGTCTCCCGGCTTTTATCCCAATCTGACCGGCACAGAGAACCTGCGTATCTTTGCTACCCTGCGGGGCGTACCAAACAATCATGCCATCAAAGATGCTCTGGATCTGGTAGGACTGCCTTACAAAGATAAAAAGCTCTTTTCACAGTATTCTCTTGGTATGAAGCAGCGGCTTGCCATCGCCCTTGCCGTTATGCACGATCCAGAACTTTTAATTTTGGATGAGCCGATCAACGGTCTTGATCCTATCGGTATTGCAGAAGTACGCTCCTTTATTCGGGAGCTTTGCGACGCAAGAGGAAAAACCATTTTGATTTCCAGTCACATTCTTTCGGAGATTTCCCTGCTGGCTGACGATATTGGAATTATCGACCACGGCGCATTGCTGGAAGAAGAAAGCCTTGCTGAACTGGAGCAAAAAAGCAGTAAGCATATCCGGTTTACGCTCTCTGATACTGCACAGGCAGCAAGAATTTTGGAACGCAATTTCCATGAAACCCATTTTTCCATACAGGACGACCACAATCTGCGCCTGCACAACCTTGATCTGCCCGTAGGGAAAATTGTAACTGCCTTTGTGGAAAACGGGTTGGAGGTATCGGAGGCTGCAACTTCAGAAGAAAGCCTTGAAGATTACTTCAAGCGTGTGACGGGAGGCGAGGGAATTGCTTAAACTGATTAAATGTGAATTTTTGAAATTGAAACGCAAGCCGCTGGTATTTATTTCTGTGTTCCTTTCCACCTTGCTTCCATTGGCTTATGCTATTTTTCTGGCAGATGCGAACACGGATGTGGATGCTACGAACAATATGATGTCCGGTCTGTTTCAGCTCAGCGCATATCTTCTTTTGATGCCGCTTCTTGTGATACTGGCTTCCAATCTGTTATTTGAGGAGCTGGACAATGATACTTTGAAAAATCTTGTTACCATACCGGTAAATAGAACCAAGCTGGTGCTTTCTAAGATGATGGTTTTACTGATATTTGCCATTGGTTTTATGGCGGTTGGAGCGTTGGTAAATCTTGCTGTTTTGCTGATCCAGGGATGGAATCCGGTGGGATTCTGGAAATTGTTTCAGGTAGGGATAGGAGAGGGAGTGATTATGTGGGTCGGCGCGCTCCCCTGTATTTTGATAGTTGTCCTTCTTGATAAAAACTATATCGTGTCGGTCGTGATAACCTTTTTCTATACTATTTTGAATTATCTTCTCACCAACAACGATGCTTTTCTGACACAGCCCTTTGGTCTGAACGCAGGAACACTGCTTCCGGGGCCGTTGGCGTTTCGCTGGACATTCCAGTTTTATGATTATGGCAGCATCAGCGAAGAGCTGGCAGAGCTGCTGGAACGGATAAGCCCGTATTTTTTGAATGATATACAGGTGTTCGGCGTGGCATTTGCGGAAGCCGCTGTATTTCTTGCGCTGATAGCGATGGTTTACCGGCGTCGTGAGATTTAAGGGGGTGTGATTATGTGGAATTTATTAAAATCGGAATTACTGAAACTGCGCCGGTGTCAGATCCTTTGGGTGGGGTTGGTGGCGCTTGCACTCTGTCCGTTGGTGCAATATGGAAGCCAGTTGATTGTTGAGCCGGAGTATCGAAATCCAAACTATGATTTTCCCATGCTTTTTGCGAATGTTGTATGGGGCAATACCCAGATGTTTTTCCCGATTTCACTGGTGATGATCGGCAGCTGGCTGATTGACAGAGAATCCACCCATGATACGCTGAAAAACATCATGACAATTCCTGTTTCTATGCCGGACGTGTTAGGGGCCAAGCTCTTCTGGGTTGGTATTCTTACGGTTCTGTTGGGAATTTACAGTGTTGGCGTTACCCTAATCACTGGACTGGCGGTTGGATTATCGGGACTGACAGCGGAAGTATTTTTTCATGGCGGTACACAGATCGTGTTAGCGGGTCTGACGACCTATATGGTCTGTATGCCCCTAATCCTGATTTTTGGACAGATCCGAGGGGCATATCTAGGAGGTTCCATTCTGGCGTTCTTCCTTGGATACAGCCTGATGTTTTTCAAAGGCGGCATTCTTGCCAGCATCTATCCGTTTTCTGCTGCACTGATTTTAGTGGGCTTTGACATGAGTGAATATGCCGGAACAACCACAGCCCCGAACCCTTTGCTGGCGGTCATTGGGGTTGGCATCATGGTTCTCTGGGCTGTGCTTTTATTAGTGATGTCCAGCAACAAAAAAGAAATGAAAGCCCGTAAACAGACAAAGGCCAAGGGAAGAGGAAAGCGTGCTGTACGCAGGAAAGGAAGGTGATACCTGTGAAGAAAATAGTTCTATCACTATGCCTGATACTGTGTGGTGTCTCTATACTTTCCGGTTGTACAAAAGATGAAGTTCTCGATCAGTATAATAATATTGTGCAGTCTGCTGGTTCCATAGCGCTTACCGGAAATTCGTCCTTACAAGGCACGAAAGAAAAAGGGATTGATGATTATACCGGATGCTATACAGCCGACTATGAGAATTTTTCAGATACAGAGTATTTGTTTGGGGGAACTTCTATAAAGCGAGAAGCTGGTAAGGAGTTGTCTATTGATTGCACTTTGGAGGTTACGGAGGGAACTGCAAAAGTATTTTGGATTTCTGGATCTGATGAAGCAGTCACTTTGCTTGAAACAACCGGAACATATAGTGATACAATTACACTCCCTGAAGGTGGAAACTATATCGGCATTGAATGTGAAAATTTCACTGGAAGCATTGAATTGAATATGGAGTAACATTCTGCCGGACGACGGCAAAAGAAAAAAAGCCGTCGTAAAGCAGACACATTTCCACGCGCCTATGAAGCGGCGGCTTTGATTTGCAGAGCCGCCGTTTCTTTTCGTTTTTGGGTGGAAAAATCTGTAAAATTGGTTTTCTTGTCTGAGAAATCAGACCTGAGAGATATAGAACGCTCAGATTAGATTTACAAAAAATCTAGTCTGGGCGTTTTTTTAGTCCAGTGAAAAGGAGGTCAAACATGAATATAGGTAGTGAGAAACAGAGAGACCATGATGAAAAAGTTGTGGAGATAGAAATGAAGGACGTTTTTGACGTCTGCTCTTGACATGCCCGAAATCATGTCGTATATATATAGCAAGAGCTGGAATACTGATCCAGATAAGCATTATTACAACATACACAATTTCAAAATCAGAAATTGTTAATGCACAGGCAATGTACAGCAATACCATCGGAAATGAGATATAATATTGTTTTTTTCATATTTCAAAAAAGAGAATAAAGAAATGTCAGAAAAAAGATGTTATACAGTTCAAGAGTTACAGGAAATCTTAGGAGTCAGTAGGTCTACTATTTATAATCGTTGCTGATGAAGTCGATTCGGAACTTCTGGCAAAAGTATTGGCTAATCCAGAGATGTGGGCATTTCTCAATTCACTGGTGAAGACGATGAAGTAATGAAAAACACGATTAAAATGCGGGATAAACACTGCTTCTAAAGAACATAATATGATTATGGAATAGAGAGAAAAACAGAAGGGAACTGAATTCATATGTTTACGCATGAGATGATAAAATCTTTTAATCAGTTGGAGATGGATGTGTATAATTACATCATCAGCAATGAAGAGAAAGTAGTATATATGAAAGTACGTGAACTGGCAGAGGAGGTTCATGTTTCGACAACAACGATCCTTCGCTTTTGTAAAAAGGTAGGATGCGAGGGATATTCTGAATTCCGTTTGAAATTAAAACAGGAAGTCAACAGCAAGGAACAGAAGAAAATCAATATGGATCTTACTGCGGTTAAAGATTTCTTTGAGAGGGTGCAGACACAGGCATTTGCTGAGAATATCCAGGAAGCTGTGAAGTTGCTTATAAAGGCATCGTCAATTATATTTGTAGGTGTGGGAAATTCTTCTATTATAGGAAAGTATGGAGCAAGATATTTTAATAATGTAGGCTGGTTTTCATTTGCTATTGATGATCCGTTCACGCCAGTATTTCGTGGAAAAGGTGAGAGAACAGCTACAATCGCATTGTCTGTATCAGGAGAGACGGAGCAGACCCTGATGTTGGCAGAAAAGTTGAAAAGAAGAGGGAGCAGCCTGATATCTATTACAAATAAGGCAAACTGTTCTTTAGCGAAGATGAGTGACTGCAATATAAATTATTATGTTTCAGAGTATAAGAAAGACGAAAATTATGATTTGACATCACAGATGGCAGTCGTTTTTATTTTGGAATTAATCGGAAGAGAATTGAAGGGCGTCAATAACGATACAGATGATCTGTTTCAAAATGATATGGAAGATTTATTTCATTAAGGTCATAGGGTGTAATGGTACGAATAGTAACCAGATTAGTAACAAAAAAAACAGAATATACGAAAAAGCATCATAATACACAAAAAAGAAAAGAAAAACAGTGCATTTTACACAATAAAGTAGAATGTCCTGTTTTTTTTATGTAACAAATTCTGTCTATATGTAACAGAA
This sequence comes from Blautia sp. DFI.3.45, assembly GCF_020593505.1. Classification (NCBI taxonomy): domain Bacteria; kingdom Bacillati; phylum Bacillota; class Clostridia; order Lachnospirales; family Lachnospiraceae; genus Blautia; species Blautia sp. DFI.3.45. The sequence continues at coordinate 14,413 of NZ_JAJDMI010000057.1, read as the reverse complement.
ACCAGAAACAGGAAAAAGTACTGACAAAACGGAAAATGCTTGTTATACTAGCACCATCAAAGCAAATGAGAAATAGGGAGGAAACAATCATGGTAATTCGATTATTTTGTGCAGCAGGAATGTCAACCAGTCTTCTCGTAAAGAAGATGGAAGAGGCAGCAAAGGAAAAAGGAAAAGATGCGGATATCGCAGCATATCCATTTACAGATATGGAACGCATGATTGAAGGTGTGGATGTAGCACTGCTCGGACCACAGGTAGGATATCAGCTTGGCAGAGCAAAAGAAATCTGTAATCCAAAAGGGGTTCCGGTAGATGTGATTCCAATGCAGGATTATGGAATGTGCAATGGAATGAATGTTTTGAAATTTGCATATAAGCTTGCAAAAAATAAATAAGAGAAAATAAAGATACACAATTTAAAGAAAAATAAAACAGAGCAAAGGGTAGTAGCAAATGAAAGAAAAATTTAACGAAAAAGTAATCCCTGTAATCCTTAAGTTTATTAATACAAAGGGAATACAGTCAATAAAAAATGGTATGGTAACTTCCATGTCTCCGCTGATCATCGGATCAATCTTTTTGATCCTGTCAAACTTTCCGATAAAGGCAGTTGTCGATGTATTAGAGTCTACAGGAATTAAAGCAGTATTAGATCAGGCATGTGGTGCAACATTCTCCATCAGTGCGATGATCGCAGTTATCGGTATCAGCTATAGCTATGCGAAACTGGAAAATCAGGAACCACTCAACTGTGCGATTATTTCACTGGCATCATTCTTGATCCTGATGCCTTCATCCATAACAACAGAAAGTGGAGAAGTTGTTACTGGAATCATTAATAAGACATGGACAGCAGGACAGGGAATGATCGGAGCAATCATTGTTGGATTAATCGTACCACTTGTTTACTGCTGGTTCTTGAAGAAAAATATACGTATTAAGATGCCGGCCGGAGTTCCGGAAGGTGTAACAAATGCATTCTCAGCATTAATCCCAGCATTTGTAATCCTGACAGGGGTTGCAGTAATTCATGGTATCTGTTCTATTGGATTCAACACAACAGGAATGGAAATTATTTATAAAGCCGTTCAGACACCACTTCAGAAAATGACAGACTCCCTTGGTGGAGCAGTTCTGATGTGCTTTACAGGACCATTCCTGTGGTTCTTCGGAGTTCATGGTTCAACAGTAGTTGGTGGAATCATGACAGGACTATTACAGGCAAACAGCCTTGCAAATCAGGCTATTATTGACAGTGGTGTAGAACTTACAATAGCAAACGGAGGCCATATTGTAACACAGCAGTTTTATGATCAGTTTATCAATATAACAGGTGCAGGTATCACAATTGGACTTATAATGTATATGTTCTTCTTTGCAAAATCAAAACAGTTGAAGGCACTTGGTAAAGTGGGAATTATTCCGGCATTATTTGGAATCAATGAGCCAGTCCTGTTTGGTGTTCCGATCGTTATGAATCCAATGCTTGCAGTTCCGTTTATTGGAATGCCTGTGATCGCATGTTTAATCCAGTATTTTGCACTGTATACAGGAATCTGCCCATTATATGGAGCAACACAGATCCCATGGACTTGTCCACCGATTATCTCAGGATTCCTTTTAGGAGGATGGAAAAGTGCTTTGCTTCAGTTAGTGATCCTTTGTGTTTCATTCTTTGTTTATCTGCCATTCATTAAGAAGATTGACAAGATGAATCTGGTTCAGGAGAAGAATCAGCCGGTAGAAGATGAGGATGAAGACTGGTAAGATCAGAATTTAAAAATAATAAAAGCAGGACAGGAGACAAAAATGGACGAAAAATTTGAATTGGCATGTTTTCAGATTATTACATATGTAGGTACAGCAAGAACACATTTTATCAATGCGATCCAGTGTGCGAAAGAAGGAAAATATGATGAGGCAGCAGAGCTGATCAAACAAGGAGATGAAGCCTTTTCACTTGGACACAACGCTCATGCAGACCTTCTGACAATGGATGCAAATGGTGAAATTTCCAATGGATACATGCTTCTGATGCATGCAGAAGATCAGCTTATGAGTGCAGAAGGATTCCGCATTCTTGCAGATGAATTCATTGCACTGTATAAGAGAATTGATGAGAAATAATCATCAAGATGTAATTGAATATAGAAACAGAAAAGTTGGGGGCAAAAGCTCCCAACACTATTATACAAAGCAATTAAGATAACAGGAAGGAAATAACAATGGGATTTCGAAAAGATTTTCTCTGGGGCGGCGCAGTTGCTGCCCATCAGCTAGAAGGTGCCTATGATCGAGATGGAAAAGGCTTGAGCATTATGGACGTTGTAACCAGCGGAGATGTAAATACAAGAAGAAGAATAACAGGTGAAATACTAAAAGGCGAGAATTATCCGAATCATGAAGCAATCGATTTTTATGATTACTATAAAGAAGATATCCGCTTATTTGCGGAAATGGGATTCAAGTGTTTCCGTACAAGTATTGCATGGACACGTATCTTCCCAAATGGTGATGAAGAACAGCCGAATGAAGCCGGATTAAAATTCTATGATGACATGTTTGATGAATGTCTGAAATATGGGATCGAACCAGTAATTACACTGAGTCATTTTGAGATTCCTCTGTATCTTGTACAAGAGTACGGTGGATGGAGAAACAGAAAACTGATTGATTTCTTCGTGAAATTTGCAGTAACTTGCTTTGAACGATACAAAGACAAAGTAAAATACTGGATGACATTTAATGAGATTAATAACCAGGCAGATATCGGTGATGGATTTATGCTTTATGCTAATTCCGGGATTGTAGTTAAACCAGAAGAAAATGCGGAAGAATTGATGTATCAGGCATCACACTATGAACTGGTTGCCAGTGCCGAAGCGATAAAAGCAGGACATGAGATCAATCCGGAATTTCAGATTGGCTGCATGATCGCAATGTGCCCGATCTATCCGGCCACCTGCCGTCCGGAAGATATACTGCAGGCTGAAAAAGCCATGCAGAAAAGATATTATTATACAGATGTGCATGTAAAAGGAGAATACCCTGTAAATATTTTGAAATACTGGGAAAGAAAAGACCTTAAGATTGACGTAACAGAAGAAGATCTTGCAGTGTTAAAACAGGGCTGTGTCGATTATATCGGTTTCAGTTATTATATGTCTTTCTGTACAAAAGCAGAACCAGACAATCCGGAATATGATTACCGTGGAGAAAAGGATCGTATAAAGAACCAGTATGTAAAGACAAGTGAATGGGGATGGCAGATTGATCCGATCGGACTGCGCTATTCATTGAATTGGTTTACAGATCGATACAAAGTACCACTATTTATTGTAGAAAATGGATTTGGAGCATATGATACGTTAGAAGCGGATGGAAGTATTCACGATTCATACCGTATGGAATATCTGCAGCACCACATTTCAGAAATGAAAAAGGCAGTAGAGGAAGATGGTGTAGATTTGATAGGTTATACACCATGGGGATGCATCGACCTTGTCAGTGCAGGAAGCGGTGAGATGGATAAGCGATATGGATTCATCTATGTGGATAAACATAACGATGGAACAGGAGACTTGTCCAGAAGAAAGAAAGATTCTTTCGAGTGGTATAAAGAAGTTATTTCAACAAACGGCGAAAATATTAATTAGTTAATTGAATGACTATTAAAAAAAGTGTCTATATCAAGGAACGATAAAAGGTTCTGATATAGACACTTTGACTAACCGATACATCAAGCAAGTTTCCATCAAGATATAATCTTGCATATTCAAGAGGTTCATCAATGGTGAGTGCGTTTAATGCACAGTCTGATCCTGGTGTGGTTTTTAAGTCCTTTTCAGCTTCCCAACAGTCAATGCGGAGCATATAGCCAACAGAGGTGTAAACATCAATACTGTTGTGCTTGGGATTGTATTCTGCAAATATTGTTCTCATCATATCAAATCTCCTTATCGTTAAATCAATCATTTGTTGCAAAAATCAGAAGCATTTCAATCAGTTCACCATGTCACTTTTATTTTGTGTTATACTGTTTTATATGTGCGAGCTGTGAAATCAGCATAGCTGATTTCCCCTAGCGAGCGGAAGAAATTCTGCAAACTTTGGTAAGCTGATAACAATACAGTAGGAAAAGCCTATCAGGTAAGGTCTAACCAACCGCCTGTACCGAGTCCTTGGAACTGAAGTGGTAACACCAGGTTTAAGCGTAGGACAGGGAGCAACAGAGCCGAAACGAAAGTGAAGCGATTGAGCTGGGAAATTAGTATGAGGTTGGAAATGGTCGATGTGTTGTATTGCACAGTAGACAACACTGCTGTAACCGCTACGGTGAGGTTATGGCGGCATCCCCCAGTCTGAGAGCTTGGCGAGGTTGATGATAAGTATGTTATCGGAACAGCTGAGGTCCTGTCATTTCCTCGTAAGAGGTATGGAAACCAAAACAAAGAAATGCGTCAGGAATCCAAATGAATGGCAGGAAGTCGACACACCCTAAAACTGCGGAGAAGCCGGTTGATAGGCGTAGAAAGGAAGGAAAAAAGAATAATGAAAATTCTCTTAATCGAAGATGATATAGAAATAAGTGAAATGTTATGTAGCTATCTTATAGCAGAAAATTTTGAAGTTGTCTGTGCTGCTGATGGCCAAAAGGCATGTGAGGCTTTCGATATTGGTTCTTATAGTATCGTCTTATTGGATTTGATGATTCCCCAAATTACAGGTATGAATGTAATGAAGTATATTCGTCAAAAAAGTACGGTGCCAATTATCATCATTTCTGCAAAGGATTCGGATTCCGACAAAACTTTAGGATTGGGCCTTGGCGCGGATGATTATATTACAAAACCGTTTTCCATAACGGAGGTTATGGCGCGTATTAAAGCAAACATACGGAGAAATACCGAATATGCTGCCGTACAGCTAGAGCAAACAAAACTTGTGTGTGGAACATTGGTTATGAACCTGGAAAATCACACCGTCACAAAATTAGGCCAGATTGTCGAACTAACCGCAAAAGAGTTTAATATTTTACGGCTGCTGATGGAAAATCCCAGAAGGGTCTATACAAAGGCTCAAATCTATTCTTTGATCTGGAACGACGCCTATATGGGGGATGAAAATGCCGTCAATGTCCACATTAGCCGTTTACGAACGAAAATTGAGGATGATCCACGAAAGCCGCAAGTTGTTATAACCGTATGGGGGATTGGCTATAAGCTGGGAGAACAGAAATGAGCAATGCGACAATTATCTTTTTATTGACCATCTGTATTGTGATTTTAGTCTGTATCATTGTGTATCAGCAGTTTGTATTCCATAACGGAACAAAAGCAAAAATACATGAGATCAGCAGCAAATTGAAGGAACTTCTTGACACCGGTAGCGACGAAAAGGTGACCGTCTTTACTGATAATAGGGCACTGATAGAGCTTGCGACACAAATCAATCGAATGTTAGAAGATCGGCAGAAAGTAAAAGTGGAGTATCGGCGGACTGAAATGGCATCCAAAAAGATGTTATCTAACATTTCCCACGACATTAAAACACCCATGACAGTGATTCTTGGCTATTTGGAGATTATGCGTCTAAACGGAACCCAAAGTAATGAAATGTTGCAAAAGATAGAAAGCACTGCTCGTCGGGTAATGGGATTGATTACACAGTTCTTTACGCTTGCTAAATTAGAGGCTGGCGATATAGATATGCCATTGGAGCGTTTGAATGCGAACGAAGCCTGCCGGGAAAATATTTTGGATTTCTATGAACTCCTTTCACAAAAAGACTTTCAAGTTGAACTCGACATACCCGATCAAGCGTTGTATGCAAATGCCAATAAAGATGCGTTACAAAGAATAATGTTCAATTTAATTTCCAATGCAATTCGCTATGGCGGCGATGGAAAATATTTAGGTATGTTTCTGCGGGCAGATCAGGCACATATCTATATAGACATTGTGGACAGGGGCCGTGGAATTGAAAAAGAATTTGCTGCGTCTGTTTTTGATCGACTGTTTACAATGGAAGATTCTCGAAATAGCGCCATGCAAGGAAATGGTCTTGGTCTGACGATTGCAAAAAACCTTGCATTGCAGTTGGGTGGTGATATTACTTTAGAAAGTCATCCGCACCAGAAAACGGTTTTCACTATTACGCTCAAGAAAATGGCCTATTAAAACATAGGTCATTTTTTCAAGAAAGAAATTTGTAAGAATTATTCAAGAGTTTTGAAAATCGAACTTTCTATAATGTCAGTAGAAAGGAGGGCAAAACAATGCCATTTATTTTACAAACAAACGGGCTTACTAAAAAGATCGGTAGTAAGACACTTGTCACTGATGTTAATATTCATATCCCCAAAGGGGAAATTTATGGTTTTCTCGGTCCTAACGGAGCTGGTAAAACCACGGTGATGAAGATGATTACTAACCTTTGGAAACCTACCAGTGGTACGATTGAGGTGTTTGGAGAGGTATTGACGCCAAAATCCTATGAAGGCTTAAAAAGAATGGGAAGTATCATCGAGTTCCCAACCTTTTATGACCACATGACCGGGCGTGAGAATTTACAGCTTCATTGTGAGTATATGGGCTATTACAATGTTGACAGTGTTGAGAGTGCGCTGCAAATGTTGGACTTGACCGCAGCCGCCGATCAGCCGGTCAAGAGTTATTCCCTCGGCATGAAAGAACGCCTCGGAATTGCAAGAGCCATTATGTGCAAGCCAGAACTGCTTATTCTCGACGAACCCACAAACGGCCTTGATCCAGCAGGGATGAAACAGATCCGTGATTTATTAAAAACACTTTGTTCGGAGTACGGCATTACCGTTATGATTTCAAGTCACATTTTATCTGAAGTGGAGAGTATTGCGGATACAATTGGTATTATCCATCGCGGAAAAATGATGAAAGAAATTCGTATGCAAGATATTGAGGAAATGAACCTCAATTATGTGGAGCTTTCTGTAACGGATGAAAAGCGGGCTGCCTATGTCTTGACTGAAAAGTTGGGTCTGCAAAATTTTAAGATTCTTGACAGCGGTAAAATTCGCATATATGACCATGCAGCGTCTACCCAGCAGTTGACGAAAATACTGGCTCTGAATGATGTCGAAGTTGTGAGCATTGGAAAGAAATCTGAAACGCTGGAGGACTACTTCTTGAAGCTGACCGGGGAGGTGAAATATCATGCTTAAACTCATTAGGCTGGAATGGAAAAAGAATAATGTAGGCAAGTACATTCGCAATGTGGTTATCGTGTCGGCTCTGATCTGCCTGTTCATATTTGCCCTTTGCTATTTGGGAATTGCCAATGATCCTGATACGGGTGTTCCTGATGCGGCGCCGGGTAACAGTGCGATTTCTTCCTCTATCGAGCTGTTTACAAGCATGGCTTTTCTGGTGTTTACCAGTGTCATGTTGTCCACATACATTGTGAGCGCCTATAAAAACAAAACCATGAGCTTAATGTTTTCGTATCCAATTAAGCGACAGAAAATTCTCATTTCTCAAATGTTAGCTGTATGGATTTTCAATTTCGTGGCTCTGGTGCTGACAAAACTATTGATTTACGGCTGCATTTTACTTGGTTCACAATTCATGGTTTCCTCATTCCCACTGGACTACAATATGGCAAGTATGGGGTTCTATATTCAGTTACTCTTAAAGTCCGTTGTCATTGTAACCATGAGTTTTATCGCCTTGTTTATTGGTATGGCTATGAAGTCCTCAAAAGCTACCATCGTATCATCTTTTCTGCTGATCTTTTTGACACAGGCTAATGTGGGCGATTTTTCTTTGGCGGATAATGCCATTCTTCCTGTTGTACTTATGGTACTTTCCTTAATTTTTGCATTTCTCTCGATTTACAATGTAGAAACTAAGGATTTGACATAAATGCTCAACGAAATGAAAGTTCTTATAGTGATGCCAATTATAAATTGATATTAAGAGTTAATTAAACTGCCGGACGACGGCAAAGAAAAAAAGCCGTCGTACAGCAGACACATTTCCACGCGCCTATGAAGCGGCGGCTTTGAGAAAATCAGAGCCGCCGTTTCTTTTTGTTGTCGATTTTTCGGGAAAGCTCCCGAAGTATGTCGTTGCCGATCTCCGCCTCCTTTCGGTTCACTCGTCAATCGCCTGTGAATCGAAATGGAGGTACATAATGAAGAAAGTCAATCTTAGGGACTTATATCCCGATGTTTACAAAAATGATCACTTTGTAGAAGTAACGGAAGATGTGCTGGAGACGATCCGAGCCGCTGAGCGCGCAGAGGCTGCCTATGACCGGAGGATGTATCGCTATAAGGCGCATTACTCCCTGGACTGTGACAATGGCATTGAAAATGCGATCCTGATGAAGCCCCAGACACCGGAAATGCTTTTGGAGGAAAAGCAGCTGCGGGAGCAGCTCTATACCGCAGTGATGGCTCTGCCGGAGAAGCAGGCTAAGCGGATCTATGCCCGGTATTACCTGGGGATGCGTGTAAGCGAGATTGCCGCAGCGGAGGATGTAGATCCAAGCCGTGTTCGTGACAGTATCCGGCGTGGTCTGAAGCAGCTGGCAAAGTATTTTTAGGATAGAATAACAAAGGGCGCAAGGTCTCAAAGTGCTTCTGGTACAGGACCTTGCGCCCCATCTATTGCAGTAGCTTTAGAGGAGTATTTCGCAGAGTTGTCTTTGGATGCAAAAGAAGCAGGAGACCTTTTCAGATTTCCGGCTTCTTTTGTGCTAGTGATAAATATCCAAAATGCTTTTGACTTAACTCAAGTGGGCTTTTGGGATTGTATCTATAGAGTCAAAAGTCAATATGATTTTACATCCACAGTTAATCTTACTGTCAATGGTCATAGTCCCTTCATGTGCCGCTACAATTTGTCGAACCAAAACAAGACCCAGCCCATGTCGAAGATCTAAGCGCTCATCTGTGCTTTCTAAATAATGAGGTTTTTCTTTTAGTTCTTGTAGTTTTTCTTCAGAGAGTCCTATACCATCGTCTTGCACAATAAGCTGAATGGTATTTTCCATCCGTCTTAAAGATAACAGAATCCTACATCCCAGCGGGTTGTGCTTCATACTATTTTGAACAAGATTATTCACGGCTCGTGAAATCAATCTGGCATCACATTCTAACATAGTGTTTTCAGCATCAGTAGCAATTTCAATTCCAATATTATAGCTATCGGAAATTCCCATGTTCAATAGGTCTGCTACATAGGATCGCAGCAATTTGGATAAGCGAACCATCTCTTTGTGAAGTGGCTGCATTTCATATTCCAACTGTGAGACTAAATTCAAATCCTGCACCAGTTCTTTGATTTTTACGCTTTGCTTCCGTACTATTTCAGCCTGTTCTTGGATGGTCTGGCTGGCAGATTCATTTTCCGCAATGCGACCCGCATACCCCATAATCATGGAGAGCGGTGTGCGGATGTCATGGGAAACACCGCTGATCCAGTTCGCCCGCGCTTCATTTTGTCTGTTCAAAATAGAAGAAGCCTTGTTCACGCTATTGGCAATTTCCGATAGTTCGCCGCTGATATGAAGTGAAACCGGCTTTCCGTCTGCTAAAGTTTCCACAGCAGACACAATCGGTTCGGTATTACGGATGATTTTGCGTTTGGAGAAATAATAGGCACAAAAGAGGCACAGTACATCCAATCCCAACATTCCAAGCACAAAGACGGGGAGCCGTCGAAGTGCTGAAATGGAATAGTAATTGCTGGTGAGTTTTGTATAGCTGTCTTTTGGATAACCCAATACCAACAGTCCATCATCGGTGTTCCAGACAAAAACCGGATAATCTTCAATATATCCTTTTGAAAACAATGCGACATCTTGAATAGTGTAACTTTCCGGCACTTCATCGGGCAAATCAACCGACCAATAACATTGTCCATCAGCGTTGAGATAAATTGCCCAAATATGATTCTGCCGGAGCTTTTGTACCGCATTGTCTAATAATCGCTCCGGTGTAGCGGCGGCAGCAGTCATTTCCAACATAGATTGCGGGGAAGAATTTCCATAATCCTCAGTCACAATCTTTTGAAAAGTTAGACTAAATACTACTGCGTTAAGAAACAGCAATATCAGGATAAAGGCAGCAAAAGACGCAAGATGTTTCGATATATAACTTGCAAATGATCTCATGGCATCACTTCCTTGCTATCAGCTTATAGCCCAATCCTTTAATGGTTATCAGGGACACAGGTTTTGATGGATCGGTTTCAATTTTTTCCCGGACACGCCGGACATGAGCGTTTAGGCTGTTTTCATAGCCAAAAGGGTTATCACCCCATAATGCTTCACAAAGAGTATCTACGGTAACAATTTTTCCCGCATTGCGGGCAAGGGTTTCCAGCAAGGTGTGTTCTTTGGCAGTTAGAGAAATAATCTCACTACCCTTATGGACTTCGGCTCTACTGAAATCAATCGTACACCCATCTAAAACAAGCAGCGGAGAATCCTCTTTATAAGTTCGGCGCAGCACCGCATAGATACGCAGTAATAATTCCTGTGGCATAAAGGGCTTTGAAATGTAGTCGTCTGCCCCAAGCCCCAAGCCCGATAGTTTGTCTGATGCTTCGTCTTTTGCTGTCAGAAAAATAATCGGCACATTGGTAAAAGTGCGGAGCTGCTGCATCAGAGAAAAGCCATCCCCATCCGGCAGCATGACATCCAAAACAATTAAATCGGGAGTTTCCTCTTTTGCGGTCAAAATAGCTTCTTTGACCGACGTAGCGGTAAGGACAGTTTCAAATCCCGCATCTTTCAATATATCTGATACCATCTTCAATAACTCCTGCTCGTCATCTACCAACAAGAGCCTTTTACTATGCAAAAAGGAATTATCCATAGCATCCTCTCCAATCTGATTTTCTTTATTTTTATTATATCATATGCTGTCCACTTTGCAGCCTCGCTTCTTAAAAAGTAAGGTAAAAGTAAGGACAGGAGAATGTAGATGTCAGGTTGAAGTTGTATCATAAAAACATCGAAAGGAGATGTTTCTATGGACTATATCATTACAACGGAACAGTTGACAAAGAAGTACAAAAATTTCATCTCGGTCAACAATGTTTCGCTTCATATTCGCAAGGGCAGCATTTACGGTTTCCTTGGCCCCAACGGTGCGGGAAAATCCACGACCATGAAAATGCTGCTGGGCCTGACTGCACCGACAAAGGGCAGTTTTACCATTGACGGGAAGCAGTTTCCGGGTGATCGGATTGCCATTCTCAAAGAGATAGGCTCTTTCATTGAAGCTCCGTCTTTCTACGCAAACCTGACCGGGCGGGAAAATCTCGATATTATCCGCCGCATTTTGGGGTTGCCAAAAGCCGATGTGGAAGATGCTCTGGAGTTGGTGGGGCTGACCGAGTTTGGCGACCGGCTGGCAAAGAAGTATTCGCTGGGGATGAAGCAACGCTTGGGCCTTGCCGGGGCACTGTTAGGGCGTCCGCCGATTCTGATCCTGGATGAACCCACCAACGGCCTTGACCCGTCCGGCATCCACGAAATCCGCAATCTGGTAAAATCTTTGCCCAGCCTTTACGACTGCACGGTGCTGATCTCGTCCCATATGCTGTCTGAAATTGAATTGATTGCGGATGACATTGGAATTCTCAACCACGGGCGGCTGCTGTTTGAGGGTAGCATGAATGATCTTCGTCAATACGCCCTGCAATCTGGCTTCGCTGCGGACAATCTGGAAGATGTGTTCCTTTCTATGGTTGAGAAAGACAACATGGATAGAAAGCAGAGGGCAAAATTATGAAAACGCTGGCAATCGAACTTCGGAAAGAAAAGCGAACCGGCGTAATCCCCGTGTTGCTGGCTGTTGGCATCTTGGGAGCTGCCTACGCATTTGTCAATTTCATTGTGCGGAAGGACACGCTTTTGAATCTGCCGTTGGCTCCGATGGATGTCCTGCTGACCCAGCTTTACGGCATGATTATGGTGCTGAACCTGTTCGGCATCGTAGTTGCGGCCTGCATGATCTACAACATAGAGTTTAAGGGAAGCGCTGTCAAGAAGATGTATATGCTTCCCGTAAGCGTTCCCGCGATGTACCTGAGCAAATTTCTGATTCTGACGGTCATGTTTCTGGTTGCAATCATGCTGCAAAATTTGGTACTTGCACAGATTGGCATGACTGACTTACCGGACGGAGCATTTGAAATGGGTACGCTGGTGCGCTTTGCCGGATACTCTTTTATTACATCCATGCCGGTGTTGTCGTTTATGTTGTTGATTTCCTCGCGTTTTGAAAATATGTGGGTGCCGCTTGGAATTGGTGTCGCCGGTTTTCTAAGTGGTATGGCTCTTGCAAATTCGGAGGTGGCACTTTTGCTGGTACATCCTTTTGTGATTATTTTGAAACCGGCGGTAGCTATGAGCGCCCAGCCAGATCTGATAGTTACCCTTGTTGCTTTGGCAGAAACACTGTTGTTCCTTGCCGTAGGCTTGTGGTTAGCGAAATACAGACGCTACGAGTAAGGAGGGATGATAGAAATGAATTTTTGGGATTTACTCAAAATCGAGTTTATGAAAGTAAGACGCTCCAAAATTATACCCTTGATTTTCATTGCGCCTTTATTGGTAGTGATTTCCGGGGTTGCAAGTTTGAGCAACTATTTTACGCCGGAATACACTAATGCGTGGCCTGCCATGTTCATTCAAAGTGCGCTTGTCTACGCCTACTATCTGCTCCCGTTTAGCATGATTGTAGTCTGTGTGATGATCGCAGGGAGAGAAACAGGAAATAACGGGATTCTGAAAATGTTGGCATTACCGGTCAGCCGCTATACATTATCCATTGCAAAGTTTTGTGTGCTTACCTTTTATCTGTTCATGGAAATGGTGGTGTTTCTTGTTGTGTTCGTAATCGCTGGGGCGGTTGCGACACAGACAATGGGAATAACAGAAACCTTACCGATCCTGCATCTGTTGAAATGGTGCTTAGGATTGTTTCTGACAATGCTGCCATGTATTGCGGCTATGTGGGCAATCACCGTACTGTTTGAAAAGCCGCTTCTTTCCGTGGGATTGAATTTGTTGTTTGTGATTCCCGGTGTATTGGTTGCAAATACGCCGCTGTGGATTGTTTACCCGTACTGTTACAGCGGTTATCTCGTATCCTGCTCGCTCCATGATTTTACAGCAGAAACTTCCGATGCTGCATTTTCGATGTTTCCGTTCTTGCCGTGTGCGATTGTAGTGTTTGGTCTGTTTTTCGCGCTGGCTGTCACCCAATTTGGGAAAAAAGAAATGAGGTAAAACTATGGAAAAGAAAAAACTTCAATCAGTCAGTATCGCCGCGCTCATTGTGAGCATATTGCCACTGGCTGCTCTTGCCCCGTCACTCCTGCATTTTTCGCTGTCGGCTGGAATCCGAACTGCTTGGGCCGGAGCCAATATCGTTTTTGTCCTGCTGGGTCTGACCCTTTCAGTGGTATGTGTGCGGAGCAAGGAAAGCCGCAGCATTATCAATATCGCATCCACAGCGATCAGCGTTTTTTGGGCACTGCTGATGGTGGGAATCGTTGCACTTGCCTTGTTCCTTACTTTCGTTCAATGAGGAAACGGCTATGTGTAAAATTGGAAAAATTATTGGATGCTGTCTGATTGCGGTTTCTTTGCTGGCCTTTACTGCCTGCTCCGGCCTCGATAGGTTAAGTGAAAATCTCAAGGATGGAGCAGAGCAATTAAGCAACGCTCTTATAACTCCTTATCAGTCCTTTGAGGGTAGCCGAACTTCGGATAATGATTTTTTTCGGGCCACCTATGACGCTTCTGTAACTGGATTTAACGGACAGGATATTTTAGTTGCAGACACTGACCTCAAGGAAAATGAGTGCCGTGAAATTGTAATCCGATACCAGCTTGATTCCCTTGACGGCAACTGTCAGCTCATTTACATTTCCCCGGACTTAGAGGAGCAAGTGCTTTTTGAATCTGCCAGCGGAAGTGTTGCCGTTCAGCTTCAAGCAGGAGCGAACTACATCGGAATTACCGGTATAGACTTTTCAGGCACAATCCAGATTACCGTGGAGTAAGCGGCAGAATGATATGAAACGAATATTGATAGTGGATGATAACACGGAATATCTGCAAATCCTGTCATCCGTGCTATCGGGTGAATTTGAAACGATTACGGCTACGGGCGTTGAGGACGCATTGGATACACTTCAAACAATCACAGTAGATGCAATTTGCTCCGACTTCAATATGAAAGATGGCACGGGGTTGGATTTACTTGAAAAAATCCGTCAACAAGGTTTGAATAACTGCGCGTCGCATTCTCGTTACTTTCAGTGATGAGTTAGAAGCGCAAATTTTTTTACTAAACAACAGAACAAATGTTTACATAAACCAATACATATGGTATAATATTTATATG
>NZ_JAJDMI010000056.1:0-20192 GCF_020593505.1 Blautia sp. DFI.3.45 | reverse complement strand
TACCCCCATATAGGACTTTTATATTTCATTGTCCTATATGAGGGTAGCATATCAAACCAGTAGGTGGAGACAGGGGATTTGTTGTTTACAGATTTTCTTCTTTTTCTCTTTTTCTTTTACGATGCATACTTTGCTGATATCGGTTTCGGAAGAGATCATCGCAGTAAACCTTTCTTGTAGATGTGGCTTTTACAGTAAAAAATTGACCGCATTGTCTACAACGTCTGAATAATTCCAAATCTGGTTTCATATAGAAGATGGAAAAATACAATCCTCCAATGAGCGTATCCACATGCCAGGATGGAGTCATTTTTTCGGCATCATACATTGGATGGATGCTTCCCATATTGGCATTGATTTCTTCAGCAATTACAAGCCTTGCAATTTCTAGAATTCTGGTTTTCATGTCAGAAGTAATCTTGCTTGTATTTGGTGTGCCATAATATTCAATGGAACCATCATTTTTGATATTCTTTACAGCTCCTACATCACAGCAATAATGGAAGATAGGATCTATGGTTCTGCGAATTGAAGGTGATTCATCTATTCCGTGTGCGTATAAGAATAGCATTGATTTGAAAAGGTCACTTGAAGAACCTTTTATATGTGCTTCTTGACCGCTTCCTTCCATACATCCCATATATAGCTGAACATGCAATTCAAATGATGGGGATACTAATGTATCTGGAATAGTGATGCTATCTTTAGAAAACATCTCTTGTTGGAAGTAATCTGGTGTGGGGATACTATATGCTCTTTCCAAACTTTCTTGCAGAGAGTGCTTACATGTGTAATATGGGTTAGGAAGAGAGAAAAAAGATATTTCAATGGGATTTGATAGCATCAGGTAAAGAGATAATCCCAGAATCTTATGGTAATCTTTTCGTATAGATTCCATAGCACTCAGCAATTCTACGGTAGTTCGTAATCTGCGAATTAATTCAAACATCTTGTCGGTATCAATTGGCTCATATTCTAATCCGCTGATATTGAAAAGAAAACCATTGCGTTTGAAGTGAAAAATGGTAAGGGTGCTGTGAAAGGATGGGGAAAACTGAAGTCTGGGGCTGGATGGATTAGTTTGGATTTTGGGAAGAGAGAGTGAAGAGACATCAACAATATGTCATGGATAATGAAAAGATTTCCTGATAATATATGAGTTATTCAAGAGAAGGCTGCTTAAAGCAAGTGATATATACCGAAAATAAAGGAATTAACAGCTGGGTTGAATAGAAAGAACATTTTGCTGCCTTATCGCTAATGAAGCGGAGTTGGTCAGGTACTCTGTTGGTCTGATGAGTTCGAGTCTCATAGCTTCGTGGAAGTTATCTACGGTAAAGTGCAGCGAGACCAACTTTGAAAAATGAAGTGATAGAAAAATATACTAACATTATATGAACCATTCAAGCACTGGTCAGGCTCACTTGCTGAGGGAATCATACCAACTGATCCGGGCACTTCCCTGTATAAAAATAATTGTGAACGATTGATGGTGCATTGCTCCTGGGGAAACCTGGGAGCAGTGTTTTATATTGTAGGATATATGATTAACAATTGTATTTATTAGTTCTTTTAATAAGGTTGTACGGAACAAATAATTTTATGAGAAGCATAATGTGTTAAATCTCAAGACCAGAGATAATATGGAACGATGGATCAGATGGAAGCACTCAGGAAGAAGCATGAAGAATTGATGGAGAAGCTGTCACTGGCAGAGGATAAGACCAGGGAATATAACCGTGTGAAGATTCATGATAGTTTTGTAGTGATGAAGCTTACACCGGAGCTGATGGATGAGTATGTTGAGAGAGTTGAAGTTCATCCAGATAATGAGATTAGAGTAATCTGGAAGTAAATATTGTGGTGCTTGAGGTTTGCTGCTTAGGTGGCGGGCCTCTTTTCAATTGAAAAAATTGAGATTTTGGTGTACTATAAATTATACGAAAAAGACAACCGATATATTTCGATAGAGGATAGATTCATGGTAAAGAACAACATTGAGGTTGATGTAAAGGTAAAGTGCATAGAGCAGGGCAAAACTCAGGTGAAGCTGGCGGAAGAGATTGATACCACTAAGGCATACGTGAACCGTGTAATCAAGAAGCCTGATGGTGTGGTGAATAGGACTTTTGTGCAGATGATGGAAGCACTGGGGTATGATATCGAACTGTATTATGTGAAGAGGGAAGGATAAGGCATGGATTTTGACTTAAGGACATGTAATTCAGCATTTGACTTCATCTTGGATTTATTACAGATGAAATCAAATGAGTATGTTGAAGAACTGATAATGAATAGTGGAAATGATTTTGAAGTGTTTTGGGAACGGAATATAGATAGAATCGCTAAAGTAAATGTCCATGACATAAAGGTGATGGCATTTCATGTTTTAGGAAGTCTTGATCAATGTGAAGAGATAAAAAAGAATGGATTAAAAAATCTGCAGATGGTTCTTTCTGAGAATACAATTTTTTCAAGGCTCTTGAAAAAGGCAGGGATTGCTTTTGATATTCATGAAAAGACAGTATCTTATAATGGGAATCTGTATGACATTGATTATGAACATTATAGTGAGCAACACTTTTTGACAGAAACGGAAGAAAAGCTTGATAGGATCGCTCATAGAGTCTTTTATGATTTTTGTGTTAATGGATTTATGATGAATGATGATATACGTGCTTACGGGACAAGAATTCATGAGAGACCTGAATTTCTAATGACTTTAGCGAAGCTATTTCCTGCGGCAAAGAAAGTAGAGCAATTTTGGGAAACAAAAGCTGAAAGCTACAAAATAGATTTTTATGCAACGGTAGACCAAATTCATAGATTTAATTTTGATTTAGATGAATGGAGAGATCCTCCATATGAAGGATGGGACGAATTAGACGATAGTATGAAAATCAAGAAATGGATGCTTTCGCATGCAATTGACCGATCTAATGATATGTTAGGGAGCGAAATTGCCATTTACATAAAGGATGATGTAATTATCCCTCCAGATCAGCTGTTGGCGTATTCAAAATTATAAGAACATTTATTTAACACCAATAAGCCGATTTTTTGACACCTTAGGAACACGCTCTATAGGATTTTTAAAGAATACGGTTCAAAAAGCCTTTATTTTCAAGCAAAAGTTTTTCAAAAAGTTTGTGTCACCTACTTGACATATGAGGGAACAGGAAAGACATATGCATCCGCATTTGCTATGCGTGAGCTTGGTTTCAAAAGAGTATTGTTTCTGGTTCACCGTGTAACACTTGCGAAGCAGGCTAAAAAATCTTTTGAAAAAGTTTTTGATAAGAAAGTGACAATGGGATTGGTGGGAGCAGGCTTCTATGAATATGAAAAGGATTATGTTTTTGCAACAGTAGAGACTTTGAACAGAGATACACACTTGTTTCAGTATCAGCCAAATGCCTTTGATTGCATTATTTTGGATGAGGCTCACCACAGTTCTAACAATATTTACACCAAGGTCATTAATTATTTCAATCCGAAACTGTTTTTGGGTATGACTGCGACACCGGATAAAAGAGATGATAATCAGGAAGGCAAAAATATATATGAGATTTTCCATTATCAAATCGCTCATGAAATCCGTTTACAGCAGGCAATGGAAGATAATCTTCTTTGTCCATTTCATTATTTTGGCATCAGTGAGGTTGTTTCCCTGGATGATAAAACATTGCAGGCTGCGAAGTTGACAGATGAGGAATTCAATCAGCTTACCAGTGATGAGAGAGTGAGGCATGTGATCGAACAGTCGGAATATTATGGCTACAGTGGCGATCGTGTAAGGGGACTTATTTTTTGCAGTCGTGTTAAGGAGTGCGAAGAATTATCAAGAAAGTTTAATGCTCTGGGATATCGTACAATTGCTCTTAGTGGTGCTGATAATGAAGAAAAACGACAGGAAACATTCGAGAGACTGGCAATGGATGAAGCAGATGCAACGGAAGAGATGCAGCCCTTGGATTATATTTTTTCGCGAGATATATTAAATGAAGGTGTGGATATTGTTGAAGTGAATCAAGTCATTATGCTCAGACCGACGCAGTCTCCCATTGTATTTATTCAGCAGTTGGGACGAGGACTTAGAAAGGCACCAGGGAAAGAATATGTTGTTATTTTGGATTTTATTGGAAATTATAATAATAACTTTATGATTCCGGTAGCTTTATCAGGAGACCGTTCTTATAACGCTGATGTAATCCGCAAATATGTAATCAGTGGAAATAGTACAATACCAGGGGCTTCAACTGTTCATTTTGATGAGATTTCCAAAGATAAGATATTTAAGTCCATCGATAAAATCAAAGGGATGAAAACTCTGATCAAAGAAAGCTATGTTTCTCTGAAGAATCGGTTAGGACGGGTTCCGCTGTTGTATGATTTCTATGAAAATCAGGAAATTGATCCACTGGTAATTATTAAAGAATATAAAACATATTATGCCTTTATGCAGGCAATGGAAAAGGATAAATACAAGAATAGCCTAAACGAACAGGAGAAATTAACACTGGAGTATTTGTCCAAAACAATTCTCTCAGGAGTGCGCCCTGATGAGCTTGCAATATTAAGTCAATTGCTTTACAGAGATCATATAGGGGTTGCAGATTTTATAAAAGAATACCAAAAGACCTATGGAATTAAAATCAGCACATCACAGGTAAATGAAGCAATTCAGGTGCTGCAAGGACATTTCGTGAGTAAAGAAGCAGAATATCAGAAATTTCGTCAGATTGATATTCTGGAAAATGACCAATCAGGAATGATCCGAAGACTGAAAAGTTATACAGAAAGACTTGCACATATTCAGTTCTACACACAGGTGGAAGATATTATAAAAGTCGGTATTGCCAGATATAAGGATAAGTATTTTCCGGGGCGAATTGTGGATAGTCCGTTTGTATTATACGAAAAATATTCCAGAAGAGATGTAAGCCTTCTTATGAACTGTGGCAAGGATTTGTCCTCTATTATGTATGGTATGAAAAGAATTGAAGATGATGTTTTCATTTTTATTACATATCACAAAGAAGAAAGTCAGGATGAAAAAAACTATGTAGATGGAAAACCTGATTATGCGGATGCTTTTGAGGATGATCTGATTTTTAAGTGGGACTCTCAGATTGGGAAAGGCTTGGATAGTTCATATATGAAAGATGTACTTGAAGCTGAAAGAAAGCACTTGCTTGTGAAAAAGTCAGATGCGGAAACAAGCTTTTATTACATGGGACAATTCACTGTGGTGGAGGCCAGAAATGCCCGGAAAGAAGATAATCGCGGACGTATGCAGCCGATCACGAAAGTAACGATGAAAATGCACCATCCAGTGAGAGAAGATTTATTACGGTATTTACAGTCAAATATTACAGCATAAATGATTTGAGGTACGAAACAAATGAAGACAATAAAAGTAGTTGCAGCAGTTATCTGCGACAATATGAAAGAAAAGAATAAAATTTTTGCAACGGCTCGTGGTTACGGTGAGCTGAAAGGCGGCTGGGAGTTTCCAGGAGGAAAAATTGAAGCAGGAGAAACTCCTCAGGAAGCATTAAAGCGAGAAATCATGGAAGAACTGGATACAGAAATTAAGGTAGGGGATTTGATTGACACTATAGAGTATGACTATCCCACCTTTCACCTTTCTATGGATTGCTTCTGGGCAGAGGTCACAGCCGGTCACCTGGAACTAAAAGAAGCGGAAGCTGCAAAATGGCTCACGAAGGATCAACTGAACAGCGTTGCCTGGTTACCGGCAGATGTCACTTTGATAGAGAAAATTCGAAGGAACATGGAGAACTGATTTCTAATATTATTTTCAGAGGAATTGCTATGATATATACAGTAAAACGAATTGATGAAGACCTGGACTTCGGTTGTGAAGAGCGACCGAAAGGCATGCCAGTCATGGCAATAGTGACGCTTACGAATTCTTCAGGCGAAGAAATAAGGATAAAAGCAGAGGATGCTATGCTCTATGAATGTAACATCAATGAAGGGGACAAGGTTTGCTTTGATGTGAATAATAAGTTGGAAAAAGTGGCACTTCCGAATTGATGGGAGTGCCGTTAAATGTTATTGATTATCGTTGTTTTTGGAAAGCTGTTTCTGCAATGCAGAAAGCTGAATATCAGGTTAATTCCACAATCATTGAATAGAGGAAAAGCTGTTCCAGGCGGTGTATGTGGATTCTGGGGAGCTTGTGGCGCTGGTATTAGTGCAGGAGTGTTTATATCAATAATCTCAGGAGCAACCCCACTTAAAAATGAATCTTGGGGGCTTGCTAATAAAATGACTTCTAAGGCACTTGACGCAATCGGGAGCATTGGTGGACCAAGATGTTGTAAAAGAGATTCCTATATAGCCATAATTTCAGCGATAGATATAGATTATGTAGCGGAAAATTTCAATATACAAATGGAAAAGCCTGTTATAAAGTGTATTCATTCTGATAAGAACAATCAATGTGTTAAGGAGAGGTGCCCGTTTCATGAATAAGAAAAAAGTCGCATTTATCTGTGTCCATAATTCATGCCGTAGTCAGATAGCAGAGGCATTGGGAAAACATCTGGCATCAGATATATTTGAAAGCTATTCGGCCGGAACAGAGACAAAGCCTCAGATTAATCAGGATGCCGTTCGTGTCATGAAAGAGATTTATGGAATAGACATGGAAGCAAATGGTCAGTATAGTAAGCTGATTGCTGATATCCCAGATGTTGATATCGCAATATCAATGGGCTGTAATGTGGGATGTCCTTTTATTGGAAGAGCATTTGATGATAACTGGGGACTTGATGATCCAACGGGGAAATCAGATGATGATTTTAAGGCTGTAATACAGCGGATTGAGGAGAATATCTTTGAGTTAAAGAAAAGGTTGAGCGAGAACAAATAGAATACCTGCAGAACAAAATGGCAGCTTATCAGCTTTATGACACAGGATTTACTGTGACAAAGGAAGATGAGCTGTTTTCTTTATCTATCTGCAAGTATTCCAGTAGGATTCCTGTTTTGGGACGAATGTCCGGAAGATGGGTAATCACTTCCTGTCCTTGCTATTCTCTATCTTCGGCTGTTGAATACAAAAATGATTTAGGAAGTTTAGCCTTTTGGTTGTCGGGATTTTTGTACAGCCATTTGGTGTAAACTGATAACATTAGAAAAAGAAATCAAGGGGGAACTGGCAGATGAAAGGTTATAATACAAGCAACGGATACATGGGATACGTAGAAGGCAAGGCTCACTCATCCAGTATGGCAAGAAAACATACTTCCTTGTGAATAAAGAAACAGAAGAAAATACCTGTTATTATAAGTCATTTGCTATCGTTTGTAATGGAATGCTGAACACAAATAATAGAACAATCAAGGACGTTCCTGTATATGGATATGATCTGAAGAATGGTCTTACATCAGTGAATAATATGATTTCAGTTATTAATGGAAACATAGAATTTGTAACTGAAATCACGGATGCTATAAAGGTATTGGCGATAGATGATATCTTTAACATTTACGGACGTACCTTTAAGGTTGACAATATATACAAAAAGGACGGATTATTTCATATCATAGCTGAAGTTTATGCTAATGTTAATCCTGATCCAGAACCAGAGCCGGAACTTGAACCAGAACCAACACTGACACCATCAAAGATAACTGCTACTTTAACAGGTGGTAACACTCTCCGTTACGGCAGATCAAAGTCATGGACAGTTACGTTTACTGATACAGCCGGAGCAACCGTAGAGAAAACGGACTTCACATGGAACGTCATATCAAGTTTTACGGTGACTAAAACAATCGTAGGCAATAAAATTTCACTGAAATGTTCAGATGATAAGGCGATTGATGAATCATTTACGTTGCAAGTGTTAGAGTCAGATGGAACAACACTTGTTGAACAGGTAATTACAATTACAGGATAAATAAATGGAGTGGGTGTGATCCCACTCCTTCTTTTACCTATTAGTTCTTTTTTTAGCAATTATTCTTTTGAATCTTTTGGATTAGGTTCATCATCATTGCGGAGTTCAACACCAATTTGAAGACGTTTACCTTCAAAATTTAATGGAAGTCTTAGTTGAGAAAATTTTTCTGCTTCTGAAGGATTTAAAGTGTTGACATAAGATTTCAAAACATCGAATACTTTATCAAACTTGCTATTTCTATATATTTTAACTTTTACTTTAGATTCCTCATCTGGAATGTAAGAATCTACATCAAATAAATAAGGTATACTATCATTGCAAGATGATGTATCAAGTTCTAGGCTGTTTGGAATAAAAGCTAAATGATAGTTGCATATTTCACATAGTATTATAAGTTCATTCACAGAGAATCTGTCTTTTGATAGTTTGTTTCTGAATGTTCCAACTGAACATCCTATACATTCGGCTGCTTCTGGAACAGTTACATCTGCATTTTTCATCATTTCTTTTAAATGAGTCGAAATTTTCTGCATTGTTATCAACTCCCTTTTATTAATATATAGCGTTAAGACTAATTATATCAGATACACTAAAATCATGCAATGAATGAAATGTAAATAATTGTAAATGAATATTAAAAATAATTGTAAAAATGATTGACATATAACTAAAATAGTGATAATATCATAACCATAACAACACAACATAAGTAACGGGAATAATCTTGCATGAAAAAGAAGAAAGGGGAATGTAACGTGAGTAAAACTATACTAATGACTTCAGGCTATAGCTTTGAAGGACGTAGAATCAGTGAATATTTCGGCGTGTACTCTGGCGAATGTGCATTAGGTACAGGATTTCTAAGTTCTCTTGGTGCCGGATTTGCGGATTTCTTTGGAACAAATAGTACCATGTATTCGGACAAACTGAAAAGGGCGAAAGATTATGCCATTGGTCAGTTGAGAGATCAAGTCATTGCCATCGGCGGTGATGCAATAATTGGTTTGGATATTGATTATGTGTCATTTTCGGCAGATATTATGGGCGTAATAGCATCTGGAACGGCAGTTAAACTGGAAAATTTATCCAGTGGAACACAAGATGATACTGAGAACAAATTTGTTATATCAATTTATAACACTATGCCAAACTTCAGACCATCTTTTCTGTATGCAAGTCCAGCTTCATACGGAGAAAGTGTCCTATCACTGGGCTTATTCCATCTGAAAGAGTGTACAGTTAAGGCAGTGTTGGCAGATGTTGAAATCAGTGACATATTCCAGAGGACAACTGTACTTAAAGATGTAGCTTTTATCGGATTTAAGGCTGAAAATGCAAGGAATCTGCTTAGTGATCCTGTGACTTGTGATCTGTCTCCTGATTTAATCAGACTTATTTATGGAATAAAGCTGACTATCAAGAGATACATCACAGCGGATGGACTGGTTGTGGTTTCGGAGAGTGAAATCACCTATACATCTGCGGAAGAAGAGAAAACTGATTCCATGAAATTTGGAGAAGAGATTCTGAAGGTGGTGGATTCTCTTGGAAGTGCAAAGGAAATTTACGAACATTTAGTTGCATACAACGAAGCTCACAGAGGTTCAGTTGATCCGGAGCTACTTGAAATTGTGCAAAAAGACATGAAATTTGAACGTCTGTATGGAAATCATAAGGATACAACGATAACGGAAATCAAAAATTATTTTGCACAGTGTGAAGAGAATGAAAGAATATAACAGAGAAGAGGTGCAACAACATGGCAATGTTAACCAGGAGAATTGATGCGTTAGGACGTATCACGATTCCCAAAGAGATTAGAAAGAGCATGAACCTGTATGAAGGCTGCTTATGTGCAATCAGTGCAACTCAGAACGGTATTCTGATTAAGAATGCAGATGATAACTTGCAGAAAGATTTACAGTTTATCATTGATAAATATATTTCGGAATCTGGATGGAGTGATGCAGTCCTGAAGCTGATGGAAGTACAGGATGAGATTGAGTTTGAGCCGGAAGAAAATGGAGAAAATTAAGGAGAGGTATTTTATGAGCGTATTACAGGGAAAAAGTTATACAAAGGGTAAGTACACATTTTCACTGGATTGTGATGTTCCAGACTAGAATTTGTGGGTATATTATAATAATGAGCCATTAATGGTCAACGGTGATCCAGATAAACATGTTTGTAAATGGCTTGGTGATGGAAAATAACCCAGTAAAGCACATATTTATAACTTTATGAATAAATTTGTGAACGATGAAAGTAATGAAGCGGATTGCGAGGTGACTGATATGCTGAAAAATGTACTGATTGTAGTGGATGATATAGAAAAATCCATAGAGTTTTACAGAGATTTATTTGGACTGCAAGTGATTCTTCAGAATGAAGGGAATGTGATTTTATCGGAGGGTCTTGTTTTGCAGGATATCGGTTTATGGGGAAAGACGTTGGATGAAATTTCTACACCATTCAATAACAGGATGGAACTGTATTTTGAGGAATTTGATATAGATGAATTGCTTGCGAAATATGAATCCGGTAAATATTTTGTTCGATATGCCACGGAACTGACAGAACTTGCAGGTGGCCAGAAACTTGTAAGGCTGTATGATCCGAGTGGTAATCTCATCGAGGTTCGCACTCCGTTTATGTGTAATTGAGGGAGAAGATATGCGGATTTTTATTGATGCAGATGCCTGTCCGGTAGTCGGTATTGTTGAAAAAGTTGCAAAAGAGCACAATCTTCCGGTAACGTTGTTGTGTGATACCAATCATGTGTTATCATCTGATTACAGTGAAGTGATTGTAGTTGGAGCCGGAGCAGATGCAGTGGATTATAAACTGATCAGCATTTGTCATAAAGGCGATGTTGTTATATCGCAGGATTATGGAGTGGCGGCAATGGCTCTTGGAAAGGGCGCATATGCGATTCATCAATCCGGGAAATGGTATACCAATGAGAATATTGACCAGATGCTTATGGAGCGTCACTTGAACAAGAAAGCACGAAGGGCATCCGGAAAGAATCATTTAAAAGGATCAAGAAAACGAACAGCAGAAGATGATGAGCATTTCAGAGAATCTTTTGAAAAAATGATACATATGGCGATGGATAAGGGGAAATAATCACAAACAAAACACAGGAGAAGGAGGCGTAGAATGATGGAAAAGAAAAGAACCTATATTGCAATCGATCTTAAGTCATTCTACGCATCTGTGGAATGTAAAGAACGAAATAGGGATCCTTTGACGACTAATCTTGTGGTTGCGGATAAAAGTAGAACAGAAAAAACCATCTGTCTTGCGGTATCTCCAGCATTAAAGTGTTATGGGATACCCGGAAGGGCTCGTTTATTTGAGGTTGTTCAAAAAGTAAAAGAAGCCAACAGCGCTCGCAGGTGGAAAGCACCGAACAGAACATTTATTGGTTCTTCTGATGACAGTACAGAATTAGATACCAATCCTGCACTGGAGATTGATTATGTTGTTGCGCCTCCCCGGATGGCTCTCTATCTGGAATACAGCACCAGAATTTACAGCATTTATCTGAAATATATTGCACCGGAAGATATTTTCCCGTATTCGATTGACGAAGTATTTATGGATGTAACGAATTATCTGCATACTTATAATATGACAGCAAGAGAACTTGCAATGACCATGATACAGGATGTGCTGAAAACGACAGGTATAACGGCAACTGCCGGAATTGGAACGAATATGTATTTATGCAAGATTGCGATGGATATCGTGGCAAAGCATATTAAAGCAGATAAAGATGGCGTACGAATTGCAGAATTGGATGAAATGTCATACCGAAGGAAACTCTGGAGCCACAGACCTCTTACTGATTTCTGGAGAGTCGGAAAGGGATATGCAAAGAAGTTGGAAGAATATGGCCTTTATACGATGGGTGATATTGCCAGATGTTCCATCGGAAAAGAGAATGAATTATATAACGAAGATTTGCTATATAAACTGTTTGGCGTTAATGCAGAGCTTCTGATCGATCATGCCTGGGGATATGAGCCCTGTACCATGGAAATGGTCAAGTCTTACAAACCGGAAACGAACAGTGTTTGTTCCGGGCAGGTACTTCATTGTCCTTATGACTTTGAAAAAGCAAAATTAGTCGTCAAAGAGATGACGGACCAGATGGTTTTGGATTTGGTGGATAAGAAGCTTGTGACGGATCAGATTGTATTGACAGTTGGTTATGATATTGAGAATTTGAATAATACCGACAGGAAAAAGAAATATCATGGTGAGGTTACGATCGACCGTTATGGAAGAAGAATTCCGAAACACGCACATGGAACGACCAATCTGAAACGGCAGACTTCCTCAACAAAAATGATAACAGATGCAGTAATAGAGTTATATGACAGGCTCGTTGACAGAAACCTGCTTGTCAGAAGAATCAATATCACAGCGAACAGGCTTGTGGATGAAAAATCTGTCAAGAAAGAAGAAGTGTATGAGCAGCTGGATCTTTTTACGGATTATGAGGCACAAAGGAAAAAGCAGGAAGAGGAAGCGGCTGAGCTGGATCGCGAAAAACGTATGCAGGAGGCAATGCTCAGTATCAAGAAGAAATTTGGAAAAAACGCTGTACTGAAGGGAATGAATCTTCAGGAAGGTGCAACCGCCAAGGACAGAAATGAACAAATTGGCGGACATAAGGCGTAAAGGAGTTGGAAGAGGATGAAAAATAATTCTTATGAAGATATTATCAATTTGCCACATCCGGTCTCTAAGAATCATCCGCAAATGCCACTTCGGGATCGGGCAGCACAATTTGCTCCTTTTGCAGCTCTGACCGGACATGATGCTGCGATAAAAGAAACGGCAAGATTAACCGATGAAAGATTGGAACTGAGCGAGGAAGTGATTGCTCAGCTGAACGAAAAAATCAACATAATCAGAAATAATATCGGTATAGAACAGAATGTATCGATAACTTATTTTATTCCCGATGCAAAAAAAGCCGGTGGATCTTATGTTATGTGCTCCGGTATTGTAAAAAAGGTAGACGAATACGAGCATACCATAATTATGACGGATCAAACGGTCATTCCAATCGAACAGATAAGTGATATTAAATGTGAAGAGTGGTAAATGTGAAAAATGTTTCACTGGGAAAAGTGAAAACAGAAAAAATTATTCTGAAAAGTCAGAAAAAAGCTTTTCTATTATCGTATTACATGGTATACTGAATACCGAAATGAATGATATGCAAAATAGGATTTTATGCGTCAAGTGTTCGGTGAATGGGGAGTTGTCACTGAAACGAAAAGTGCGTCTTACGGTATATTATCCGCACCCGTTGCAAACAATATAAGAGGATATCTCATATTGTGTTAGGGAATGTTTTCGACATACATTCTATCACAATTGGAGATATCCTTTTTAATTTGGTCAAAAGGATAATCTCCATTTCAAAAATACAAAGGAGGTTATTTTTTAATGGTTGACAAAGTGAAAATTGAGCAGGCAGTCCGTCTGCTTCTGGAAGGTATCGGTGAAGATATCACACGGGAAGGTCTGATTGATACTCCTGACAGGATTGCCCGCATGTGTGAAGAAATTTACGGAGGTCTTGGCCATGAAGCGGACCAGCATCTATTAAAGCAGTTTCCTGTAGAGAATAATGAAATCGTACTGGAAAAAGACATCACCTTTTACTCCATGTGTGAGCATCACCTGATGCCTTTTTATGGAAAAGCTCATCTTGCATACATCCCCAACGGCAAAGTTACCGGTTTAAGCAAGCTGGCACGTACAGTAGATGTTTATTCCAGAAGACCACAGATTCAGGAACGGCTTACCGTTCAGATCGCAGATGCTTTGGAGCGTACTCTGGATCCAAAAGGAATTATGGTAATGCTGGAAGCGGAACATACCTGTATGACCATGCGCGGAATAAAGAAACCGGGAAGCAAAACGATCACTACTGTAACCCGTGGTGCGTTTACAGAAGATAAGGAACTGCAGAAAATGTT
The DNA here is from genome assembly GCF_020593505.1 of Blautia sp. DFI.3.45. Classification (NCBI taxonomy): domain Bacteria; kingdom Bacillati; phylum Bacillota; class Clostridia; order Lachnospirales; family Lachnospiraceae; genus Blautia; species Blautia sp. DFI.3.45. The sequence goes on along the minus strand of NZ_JAJDMI010000056.1, from coordinate 6,248 downwards.
CCTTTCTATGGTAAAAGGATGAATAACAATTTTTCAGATATGGATCGTGTCAATCAGATCTGGAGGCACCCGGTTTATCAGGAACATTATAAAAAAATACAGGAACTTGAAAGTGAACGGATCTTCTGCCGTCATACGCCTGAACATTTTCTGGATGTTGCACGACTGATGTACATTTATGCACTGGAGGAACATCTGGAGCTGCCCAAAGAGCTTATCTATGCAGCAGCACTTCTGCATGATATCGGACGTGCACAGCAATATCAGTACAACATTCCCCATGATATTGCAGGAGTAGAAATCGCACGGGAAATTCTGACAGATCTGCACTTTACAGAACAGGAAAAAGAACTGATTCTGTCTTCTATTGGACATCACCGAAAAGGAGATTCCTGCAGTACGCTGGCAGCACTTCTTTATAAAGCGGATAAGCAGTCCAGAAATTGTTTTTTATGTTCCGCTGCTCCTGAATGCTATTGGTCTGATGATAAAAAAAATATGAAAATTGAATACTGATCTTCTTCATAAGCACAAAAGAAAGGATGGGCTCTGCTCATGAAAATTGGAAACCGTTTTTTTGATACTAAGAATCATACTTACATAATGGGAATTTTGAATGTTACCCCTGATTCCTTTTCTGACGGCGGCAAATGGAATCATATGGATGAAGCTCTGAAACATACAGAGGCAATGATTGCTGATGGTGCAGATATTATTGATATCGGAGGCGAATCTACACGTCCCGGTCATACTCCTGTCAGTGCTGATGAGGAAGCACAGAGAGTTCTTCCTGTTATTGAAGCGGTCAAAAAACATTTTGACATTCCTGTTTCTGTAGATACTTTTAAGAGCAGTGTTGCTGAAAGCTCTATCCAGGCAGGAGCTGACCTGGTTAACGATATCTGGGGATTAAAATATGATCCGAAAATGGCAGCTGTGATCGCAAAATATGATGTGGCCTGTTGTCTGATGCACAACAAATCTAATACAGAATATCAAAACTTTCTCATTGATATGCTCGCCGAAACACAGGAATGTGTCAATCTTGCAAGACAGGCCGGCATTAAAGATGAAAAAATCATGCTTGATCCGGGAATTGGTTTTGGAAAAACATTTGAAATGAATCTGGAAGCAATGAATCACCTGGAGCTTTTTCAGAATCTGGGATTTCCGGTTCTCCTTGGTACATCCCGCAAATCCATGATCGGACTGGCACTGGATCTTCCTGTAGATCAGCGCGTGGAGGGGACTTTGGCTACCAGTGTAATTGGCGTAATGAAGGGATGCTCTTTTGTCCGTGTCCACGATGTTAAAGAAAACAAGCGTGTGATCCAGATGACAGAAGCAATCCTGGGACGCAGATAAATTACTGGCACAAAACAGATGGTAAATATAAATAACATACAGAAAGGATTTGCTGTTATGGATGAGACCAGATTAGATAAAATAGAAATTAAAGAGTTGGAGGTTTTTGCAAACCATGGTGTATATCCCGAGGAAAATGTTCTGGGACAGAAATTTGTTATTTCTGCCACGCTTTTTACCAGAACACGTCTGGCGGGATTAACCGATGAGTTGTCTGCTTCCATAAACTATGGCGAAGTCAGCCATATGATCACTGATTTCACCAGAAAACATACTTATAAACTTCTGGAATCTCTTGCAGAGAATCTTGCAGAAATGCTTCTTTGCTCTCTTTCCGGACTTGAAAAAATTACTCTGAAGATTGAAAAGCCCTGGGCACCGGTTGGTCTTCCTTTGAAAACCGTATCTGTGGAAATTACACGGAAATGGCATACTGCTTACATTGCTTTTGGCTCTAATATGGGTGATAAAAAGATGTATATAGATAATGGGATCCGTGGTCTGGCAGAGACAAAAGGATGCCGTATAGAGGCAATTTCCGATTATCTTATTACAGAACCTTACGGAGTTACTGATCAGGATGAATTTTTAAATGGAGTTCTGAAAATGCGGACACTTCTTACTCCTGGAGAATTGCTTGTGCGACTGCATCAGTTAGAACAGGCGGCAAACAGGGAACGTATCATCCACTGGGGACCAAGGACACTGGATTTGGATATCCTGTTTTATGATCAGGAAATTATTGATATGCCAGATCTTCATATTCCTCATATTGATCTGCACAACCGCGATTTCGTTCTTGTACCAATGAATCAGATTGCTCCGTATCTGCGACATCCTGTGTTAAATCAGACCATTTCGCAGCTTCTGGACAGCCTTCTGAACAAATCTGAAAATACTGCAAAATAAAGTGAACAGTAACCAGTAACGATATTTTGTTGAATGTTCCATTGATATTTACTTTGCCATTTTTTACAAACAGTGCTATGATATATTCAATGGAAATTCTATAAAAGAGAAAACACCTACAGGAGGGCAAAAAATTATGAAAATCAGACGCGAAGAACACATGGCAGGCGGAAATGGTCACGTAATCATCAAAGAAATCCTTGATGCAGAGCAGTTGAACGGTAAATGTGGACTGTATGCACAGGTAACTCTGGAGCCGGGATGTTCACTGGGATATCATGAACATCATGGAGAAAGTGAAACCTACTATATTTTACAGGGACAGGGCGAATACAATGACAACGGTACCTATCGTCCGGTAAAAGCAGGAGATATTACATTCACACCGGACAATCATGGACATGCACTTGCAAATACAGGAAATACAGATCTGGTTTTTATGGCTCTGATCATTAAAGACTGATATAAAAGCAGCAGCACATATTTCTTATGGAAATAATGACTGCTGTTTTTATTACCAGGACAGACTGATTATAATAAAAAACAGTATAAATCAGGTAGCATTTTAGCCGAATCAAGTAAGTCCCCTGCTTCAATTGCGAAAAGTAGTAAGCAGTGGGTGGGGACTTGCTTGTATCAGGAGGAGTGCAAGCTCCTTCTGATAAACTGCGAAGCAGTTATTCGATTATGAGCAAGTAGCGAAGCGGATTGCGAATATCCGCTTGATTAATCATTCAAATGGAGAATCAAACTATGTACAGAAAAACAGCAAAGAAGTTACTGAAATTCATAGAGAAAAGCCCCACTGCATTTCAGGCAGTGACGGAGATGACCAAAAGGCTTGACAAAGAAGGCTTTGAAGAATTGAAAGAGGAGGATCACTGGAAGCTTAAAAAAGGCGGAAATTATTATGTGACCAGAAATCATTCTGCGATCATAGCTTTTTCCATTCCGCAGAAGCCTGTGTGGAAGTTTCATATTATGGCAAGCCACAGTGATTCCCCTTCCCTTAAGATCAAGGAGAATCCTGAAATAGAGGTGGAGAATGCTTATATCAAACTGAATGTGGAGCGTTACGGTGGAATGATTCTGTCTCCGTGGTTTGACAGACCTCTGTCGGTAGCAGGAAGGCTGATTGTCCGCCAGGATGGAAAAATCAGAGAGAAGATGGTGGCTGTGGACAGAGATCTGCTGGTCATTCCCAATCTTGCCATTCATATGAACAGGGAAGTAAATGACGGATATAAATATAATGTGCAGAAGGATATGCTGCCTCTTTTCAGCGATAAGGAAGGAAAGGGCAGATTTATGGAAACTGTGGCTGAGGCTGCAGAAGTAAAGAAAGAAGATATTCTGGGACATGATCTGTTTCTTTATGACAGAACTCCGGGTACTCTGTGGGGAGTAAATGAGGAATTTGTCTCTGCACCCAGACTGGATGATCTGCAGTGTGCATGCTCTTCTATGGAGGGATTCCTGCAGGGAAATCGTGAAGAAAGCATTTCTGTACATTGTGTGCTGGATAATGAAGAAGTGGGAAGCAGTACAAGACAGGGGGCTGCCTCCACATTCCTTAAGGATACTCTGATGCGGATCAATATGGGACTGGGACGTACCCAGGAGGAATATTATATGGCACTTGCAGACAGTTTTATGATTTCTGCAGATAATGCCCATGCTCTCCATCCAAACTATACGGATAAGACAGATCCGGTAAACCGTCCGGTGCTGAACGGGGGAATCGTGATCAAGTATAATGCAAACCAGAAATATTGTACAGACGGAGTGTCCGCTGCAATTTTCAAGGATATCTGTGACAGGGCAAAGGTGCCGTACCAGACCTTTGTGAACCGTTCGGATATGGCAGGCGGATCCACGCTGGGAAATATTTCCAATACCCAGGTTCCTGTGAAAACAGTGGATATCGGTCTGGCACAGCTTGCCATGCACTCTGTATATGAAACCACAGGTGCGAAAGATACAGAGAGCCTGGTTAAGGCAGCGACAGTATTTTTTGCATAGCTTGTCGGCACACTGGAAGATAAAAAGTATATATGAAAATCAGGAGATAAGAAAGTGAACAGAAAAGCAGTGTTTTTTGATGCAGACGGAACACTCTGCGATATGGAAAAGGGTGTACCCCAGAGCACAAAGGAGGCATTGAAGAAATTAAGAGAAAACGGTCATGACGCATGGCTTTGCACAGGCAGGAGCAGGGCCTTTGTTTCCTGGTATCTGGAAGAGCTTCCGTTTACCGGTATGATCAGTGCCTGCGGGGCTACCATTGAAAAAGATGGAGAACGTCTTTTTAATAAAGAGATGCCCCCGGAAGTTGCAAAAAAGTCAGTGGAAATCCTGCGCAAATATGGTCTGGTTCCGGTTATGGAAGGTGCAGATTTCATGTATTATGATAAGGATGAATATAATACAGATGTGAACTGGTATACGGATCTGATCACAGAATCTTTAGGATCTAAATGGCGTCCCATCAGGGGAAATGAAGACTGTATGCGCATTAATAAGATTAGTGCAAAGATGATAAAAGGCTGTGATGCAGAAGCTGCCTGCAGGGAACTGAGTGAGTATTATGACATTATCCGTCATGAGAGTGGTTCAGGGATTGCGGGAACCACCATTGAACTTGTCCCAAAGGGCTTTAACAAGGCAGTGGGGATCTCGGCAGTGTGCAGACTCTTTGATATTCCGTGGGAGGATACCATTGTGTTTGGAGACAGCAATAATGATCTCGCCATGTTTGAATATGCGGCGGTGAAGGTTGCCATGGGAAATGGTTCGGAGAAAATAAAAGCTCTGGCTGATCATATTACACAGGATATGTTTCATTATGGAATCAGAAACGGACTGGAATATCTGAAGCTGATATAAACATAAAAAGCCTAGGCTCAGATGAGTCCCAGGCTTTTGCATATATAGAGCCAGATTGTCATGGTAAAGGAGCTTAACAGAGTGGTAGTCATAACCACACCGGAAGTAAAATCGCCGTCATAATCCATGTTTTTGGCCATGATATAACAGCTTACAGTAGTGGCAGAGCCAAGCATGATAATGATCGCAATCAGCATGTCATGGGAAAATCCCAGAAGCACAGCCAGTGGAAGAAATACAGCTTCATATCCCACAAGCTTCAGAAAGCTACATGCGATCAGTGGTTTCGGCCTTGCGAATGCCTTGCCGAATTTCAGTGCGCCACCCATGGCCATCAGCCCAAGAGGAGTCGCTGTTTTTCCGAGATTATCTACGGCAGTATTCAGAATTGTTGGCATTGGCAGATGAAGCAGCGACCATACCATACCTGTCAGGATACCAAGGATAATAGGGTTCGTGGCGATTCCTTTCAGGGTTCGGATAAGCTTTGCGGTATCAAGTTTACCGCCGCCGGGAGCGAACAGTGACAGTGTTATAACTGCCATCACATTATAAAGCGGCACACTTCCGATGATCATAAGCGGTGCCATTCCTGCGTTTCCGTAAAGATTCTGGATAATTGCAATTCCAAGGATCGCAGCGCTGCTCCGGTAAGAAGCCTGGATAAATTCGCCCTGGATATTTCGCGGTTTCAGCAGATAGGAAAGTCCTGTGGAAATTCCGATACTGATCAGTGTGACAAAGAAGCAGAACAATACAAATTTCGTATTCCACACACTGTAGAAATCTGACTTTGCAATATCCAGAAACAAAAGCGCAGGCAGAGCTGCATTAAATACGAACTTATTCAGACGGCTGACAAAGGTGTCATCAAAGAGTCCGATCTTCCGAAAAAAGAGCCCGAGCATCAGGGTGAGAAAAATCGGGATTGTAGCATTAAGACAGAAAATAAGATTCTCCATTTTCATAAATCCTTTCAAAAAAATGATTTCTGTACAAAAAGTACGGTTCATAGGGTGACTGCTATATCACAAGTTACTGTTCACTCCGTTCACAGTAACGTAGCCAAAATTCATTCCAGATTGCCT
>NZ_JAJDMI010000055.1:0-20954 GCF_020593505.1 Blautia sp. DFI.3.45 | reverse complement strand
CTGTAAAGTTTTTTAACTTTCTTCAATTTTAGTATTGACTTTTTATTTGCAGGCTGAAGTAACGAGAATGCGACGCGCAGTTATTCAAAATTAATAGAAATAATCTGTTCTTCCTCAATCCCATGCTCTTTTAAATAATTGCGATAAATTTCCAGAAGCATAGATTTTCCACAACGTCGTACACCTGTAACAATTTTAATCAACTGCTTATCTTTCCAGGCTATCAGTTTTTCTAAATATTCTTTTCTTTCTATAATCATAATAATGCTCCCTTCTTTTTTACTAATTATATTCCAAAATAGATACAAAAATAAATAGTTTTAGGATTTCAATCCAAAAACTATTTATTTTTATATTTTTATCGGAGCAAGAGTCAACTTACTATCTGTTTCTGCGTGAATCAATATTTTTTTACTGTATTATTCTCCTCCACATAGCTATCATTTTCCCTTGAGATATCGTTTTAATAAGAACGTACAGAAATATGGAAATGTATAAATCCCGTCTTCTATTCCAATATTACTGTCTGCAAGTTTTATTCCCCAGTGAATATCTCTATAAGAATCACCGGATATCAATTGCCTCAATGACTTAGACCGGTTCCTGTTCGCCTTCACTTCTACCGGAACCAACTCATCCTTTGTTCTTACAAAAAAATCTTCTTCCAAGGTAGCATTTTCTTTTTTATAGTAATATAGTCCAAGCCCCTGTTTCACAAACGCCTCTGCTACAAAATTTTCATATAAAGCACCTTTGTATACTCCAAGATTTTTATTCGCCCGAAGGTCTTCTTGTGCTTCCTCATCTAATGAAGCAATCAGCAATCCTGTATCTGGATAATAGATTTTGAATTTTGAGTCATCATAGTTTCCCTTTAATGGAAGCTCCGGATACTGCAGACAATAGCATACAGAAATCACACCTGCATCTTCGAGCCAGGTTATACATCCCATATATTCTCGACTTCTGGCTTTTTTGTCTATTTTACTTAATTGAAATTTTTTATTTTCTTTTGCAAGCTGTACAGGTACGTTCCGATAGACGCTTACAATTTTAGTCTGATCCAGACCTTCAGCGTATTTTCTGATATCCTCTTCATAATCCATCTGGATCTGTCTCTGGATTTCCAGAGTATCTGTAAAAAGATTCCTTTCAATATATACTTTTACTACTGCAGGCATACCGCCAAGTACACAATATTCCAAAAACAATTTTTTATAGACTGATAATTCGGTTTCTGAAAATGGAGTTCCTGTCTGCATATGTTTCAGGATATCTTCAATGTGCTTCTCTGAGTATCCTTTCGCCCACAGAAATTCTTCAAAATCCATCGAAAACATTTCATAATCTGTTTTATATCCCACACTGTTACTATGAATTTTTCTGTAATTGATTCCAAGCAAAGAACCACTGCATATGACATCAAATCTTCCATCTATCCTGAATGACTTCAGAGCAGTTGCAATATCCGGAAACTCCTGTAATTCATCAAAAATAATCACAGTGTCACCTGCTATAAATCTTTTTGATGTATCTATCATAGAAATATTTTTTATAATATCTTCAACAGCATATCCGTCACTTAATATTGTTTTATATTTAGGTTCCAGAACAAAATTAATACTCACAATATTACTGTAATTTTGTTCTGCAAAATGATTAATAGATTCCGTTTTTCCAATCTGCCTTGCACCTTTTATAATTAACGGAAGTCTTTCTTCATTTTTTTTCCACTCCAGCAGGTACTCATCTATCTTTCTTTTTAAATACATAGAACCGCCTCCTTTCTTCAAAACTATCACGTTTTATGAGCATTTGTCAATCTATTCTTCACGTTTTATGAGTTTTTATTCATAATATTTTCACGTTTTATGTTAAAAATCAAATTACTTTTCTTGACTACATTTATTCTTATTTCTGTACGTTAAGTCCCCATCCACTGCTTATTGCTTTTCGCAATCACGTAGAGTGCTTATTTGATTCAATAAAAAAATAAATGCAGCCCCTATATCTCTTTTTTCCTGCTTACAGATATAGAGGCTGCATTTGCCTTTACATTTATTTGTATGTAGCGTTGCAAAATCGCCATTATAGAATCGACTGTCCTTATACTTATAAAATACTGTATAAAGTTGCAACATAGTAATATTTAAAAATAAGTTGTAATTTTCCGATACTCTGCCGGTGTCATATTCATCTGGCCAGTAAAAACCCGGGTAAAATATTGTAGATTGGGATATCCTACCTGCTCTGCTATCTGAGTAATCTTTAAATTAGAAGAACGTAACAATTTTTTTGCCTCCTCCAAGCGCAGTTCTGCAAGAATTTCAGAAAATTTTCTTCCGGTAGCCTGTTTGATAAAACGACTGATATACGAGGGATTTCTGTTTACATGTTCTGAAACATTTGTCAGACCGATTGGTTGTGAAAAATTATCATTCAGATATTTATAAATTTGCTGGATTAGCTGATTCTGATCATTATTATGCATACTTTGAATATTATCTGCAATATACTCCAGCCAATATTTCATATAGTCTGCTTTTGTCTTTCTTTCCGATTGTACATGAATCTGTTGCTCAAATGATTCCGTAATCTTATTTTTGCTTTCCTTATCCAATGGAATTCCTGAAAGAAATAAAAATATATTGGCACCTATCAACTCCATGATATTGTTAAAATATTTTTCTGTCTCTTTCTCTGTCTCATCGATAATCTTCTGCATCTGTTCGAATATTTTTTTCTTATTACCGGATCGAAGATATCTGATCAGTTCTGTAATTGCTTCTGTAACATCGAAAAAGTCATTTTCCTTATATTCCATCGGTAAATCCTGATATGAAAGCAGCTGCGTACATCCCGTATCTTTTCCGTATTCCAGACATTTCAACACTTCCTTTTTCATCTGTTGAATATCAGACAGATTTTCAGAATAATGGCTGACAGCTATCATACAATCCAGTGGCTGCAACTGGGCCAGTTCTCTTCTGATCAGCTCTAATTTACTGCAGAATTTCCACAGTGTCTTTTCTTCTGTTGGCCAGATCATATAAAAGATACCACCATGTTCCAGTGCCAGTATCTCTTTAAATTTTTTCAGAAAAAATTCATGGATTATATAACTGTAATAGCTCTCTTCTTCCAAAGGCATACGATTCCTGTCATATGTAACAGCCACCACTCTATATCCGTTTATTGCAATCCGCAGCTTCTGCTTTTGCAGTTCCATCTGTTTTTCTGAAAAAATTACAGGTTGAAAAAAGAGTTTTTCCACAAATTGTTGTCTGATCAGCTCCTGATTTTTAACAAAATAATCCTGGAAAATCTGATACATTTCCGTATGTTTTTGTTCTGCATGAAATGCACTAATCGCTCGATTTAAGCACTTGATTGCTTCCTGTTCATCTACGGGCTTTAAAAGATAGTCAAAAACTTTATACTCTATTCCATATCTGGCATATTCAAACTCTGCATATCCAGTCAGAAAAACAATTTTTGCTCCATAATCCATTTGATCGATCTGCTTTGCCAGATCGATTCCAGTGATGCCCGGCATACGAATATCTGTCAAAATAACCCCAGGTTTTTCCTGTTCAATATAATCCAATGCCGTCTGTGCATCTGTAAAAGCACAAACCGTATGCATACCCCGTAGTCCCGTTTCCATGATCCTTTTTAATTTGTCTGATATCAATGGTTCATCATCTATAATTACCACTTTCATATCCTTTTTCCCCCTTTGTTTTGGGAATACAGATGGTTACTGCTGTCCCAGATGGCTTTACATGTTCCACAGTCAAACCATATTCTTTTCCATACAGTAGCAAAAGTCTTTGCTGAATGTTAAAGATACCAATGTGTTCCTTCTCTTTCAGTATTCCATTTTCTCTTATTTCTTCCAGCTGTCTGATAATAGTTTCCGGCATCCCATTTCCATTATCTTTTACAGTAATATAAATTGCATCTTCCGTTTCCTTCCCGGTTACTGCTATCATTCCTGTTTCTTTCAATTCTGAAACCCCATGGACAATTGCATTTTCCAAAAGCGGCTGTATCATCAGCTTCGGAATGTAATATTCATATAATTGTTCCGGTATTTCTACCAGACAGATAATATGTTCCTGAAAGCGCATTTTCTGAATATACAAATATTGATTTACATACTTTAATTCTTCTTCAATCTTTAAAAACTGTGCCCCTTTAATAGACATTCTCATAATGCTTCCAAGAGATGTTACCGTCTTTTTAACTTCCGTAGTCTTACCCATATCAGCAAGACTATTAATACAGTCTAATGTATTATATAGAAAGTGTGGGTTAATCTGAGCCTGAAGAGATTCAATCTGGGCATCTTTCATTAACAACTGCTGTTTATATACCTGCTGAATCAGCAAGTCAATTCTTTCCAACATCGCATTATAAACATTTGCCAGTTCTCTAAATTCATCATTGGAATCAACCTCAACATACGCATTGGAATTTATCTCTGTAGTCTGACGTAATTTTACAATAAATTTCTGAATCTGTTCTGCAATTTTAGCCGCCGTTATGAATAATGCAATTGCAATAATTGAAATTGCAGCCAAAATCATCACCATCTCTTTGAAAAAAATTTTATATACACTCTTAAAAAGCAGATTTTTATCCAAAATTCCTACAAGACTACACCCATCATATTGAAGATTATATCTGATAATTTTATAATTTCCGGATGGTTCTTTCAAAATAGTTTTACATTTATCATTAGATAAATTTGAACCATTAACCAGAATATTATTTTCTGAATCCAATATGAGAATAGCGTTCACATCTCTATCCTCTCCTGTCTGTATGATTTTTTCCATACCCGTTTTGTCAATATCCATCATCAGAAATCCGATTTTTTCATCACTTTTTTCTATTTGGGGAACGTAGATATTTCTTGCAAAAGTAATCATATTTTTCCTCACGGGATTTATACGAAGCACCGGCTTTCCATGCTTTTCTTCTGCTGCTTCTTTCAGTATTTCTGCAAAATCATTTGTCTGTTCTATTGTATTATAATAAATTGCATTATTAATATATAATTCGTTAAACTTATTATAAATACACACATTCATTAACGCATCCTGATTATTTGTAATAAGAGATCCTATCTGATAAGAAATCATATCAGTCAGTTTTTCCTGCTCTTCAACACTTAATACACTTTGACGAGTATTTAAATATTCCTGCACTTCATCTGTATAATATAAAAATTTTATGGTAGCCTGATTATAATTATCTAATAATGTATTAACCAGCTTCTTTTTTTCCATAAAATTTTGTTCTGTCTGATCATATACCATCTGCTTCATCTGATCAAACATAATAACTGTAGTACTATAAAAAATTAAAAAATATCCTAAAACAACAAATGGGAGACAGGAAATAAGTAATTTATTTCGAATCGTTAATTTTCCATAAAACTTATATAATCGTCCTTTTTTTTCCTTCATCTCTTTTTAGTACCTCTCTTACAAACAGGAATCCCCGGTATAGCGCATATATCATGCGTCTATACCGGAGATTGATTCAGCAGATTCTATCTTCTGTATATAACACAGAAGCTAAAGCCTTTTGGTAAAAATACACTTCGCTCTTTGTCGTACCACACTCTTCTTTTTCTCCAAGCAAATGCTTTTCTAATATTTCCTGAATACAGGCAATCTGGTCATCTATATAGATGCTTCCGATTGGTCGAAGATAATGACCCGGAAAAATAAGTTCATATGAATTTCTTAATTGAGCTAATTTTTTCAATGATTCCAAATATGTACTCATTGTATCAGAAAACGTATCAAACATCAATACTGGCGTACTTACAACAGTATCTCCGGAAAATAGTAATCTGTATTTTCTGTCTAATAAACAAATTCCATCTTTAGTATGTCCTGGTGTATCCAAAACCTCCAAATCTCTATTTCCAAGATGGAAAACAAATCCTTCTTCTATTCCTTTCATCTCAAAGTCACCCATAATTGATGCATCAAATTCCAGGCTTGCTTCATAATTGTATTCTGGACGGGCTTCCTGTGAACGGAAAAATTCCTTACGTGACTGCAGATTATTCTGTTCCTGAATAACCGGAATTGCTTTTTTATGTGCATAAACCATTGAAAAGCGCCCATTTCCACCCACATGGTCATAATGATGATGCGTATTTACTACATCATAAGGCAGATGAGTCATTGTTTCTACTACTGACCGTATATTTCCTATTCCAATGCCAGTATCAATCAATAAGGCTCTTTCCGTTCCAATAATCAAATACATAATATCTATACCAAACTCATCAATTGCCCATACATCCCTTGATACCTGCTGAAGTGTAAAACCATTTATCTTTTTTATGTTCATATTATCTTCATAAAATGTACTCATCTTTACTTCTCCTGTCTTTTTTATTTTACTGCACCCGCTGTTAAACCGCTTGTAATATGTTTCTGTCCTACAATATAAATAATTATAATTGGTATCATACTTACAACTAATCCTGCAATCAAAAGATTCCATTGAGCATTAGTAGAAGATTTAAACATATATAAATTAACTGTAATTGTACGAAGGTTCACATCGCTGATCATAATACTCGGAAGTAACAGATCATTCCATGTCCAAAGGAAAAACAAAATGCCAATTGTCACTGTTGTGGATTTTACCAGTGGCAAAATAATCTGCACCATTGTTCTGAAAGGTCCCGCACCGTCAATTGCAGCAGCCTCTTCCAACTCTCTTGGCACACTCTTCAGAAAACCAACATATGTCATAACACCAAACGATGTATAAAACCCACTATAAAATATAATCAGTCCTAAATGCGTATTAGTCAGTCCCAGTTTTGTAGATAACATAGAAATTGCAATCATAACTGCATGAAACGGAATAATCTGTCCTACTACAAACAATGTGTATAATTTGTCACCTTTCTTTTGAGGAAGATGTGAAATTCCATATGCACTCATAAAAGACACGGCACTGGCAACTATGACAGTACATACCGTCACAAACAGCGTATTGCGAAATACTGTCCAAAAGTTCATAATCCGCATTGCTTCAGAAAAATTTTCCAGATATAAACTTTTTGGAAATGAGATAAACGAGGTTAAAATATCATTATTCGGTTTAAACGCATTCATGATAATAAGAAAAACCGGAAGTATAAAGATAATTCCAAGGCACAGCCACAAAATACTTTTAAAAACTACTGTTTTATTCATTCCTTCTTTTTCCACTTTACATCTGTACCTCCCTTTTTCTAGTAATCTTAAGCTGAATCAATGCAATAATACCTACCAGTAAAAACAGTATTATAGATTTTGCAGAGCCATATCCCATTTTAAACGAACCAAATGCATCATTATATATATTCAGTGCAATTGTCTGTGTACTATTTGCCGGACCTCCACTAGTCAGTGATAACGGAATGTCAAATGCTTTGAAAGCTCCTGCAATTGATACAAAGAGATTAATTGTAATTGTCGGCATTAACAATGGCAATTGGATATAAATAATTTTCTTAATTCCTGTACATCCATCCAGAACAGCTGCTTCCAACACATCTTTTTGTATTGTCTGCAATCCTGTAATATATAACATCATAAGAAAACCGGTAGACTGCCATGTTGTTACTAAAATAACTGTAAAAGCCGCAGTACCTGCATTTCCAAACCAGCTGATATTAGCCAATGCATCTATGTGCAAAATTTTGGCCAGATTTGGAATGGCTCCTGTAAAAATAAAAGACCATACAAAAGAAACCATTACACCACTGATAATATTAGGAATAAAAAATAAAGAACGTATTACGCCTTTACACCGTACATTTGAATCTAAAAAATATGCTATTACAAAGCCTATTAAGTTTGACATTAAAATTGATATTACCGCCAAAATTAAAGTAAATACCACAGAATGAATAAATGTCTCGTCTCCAAGAAGCTTAGTGTAATTTCCCAGACCGACAAAATCTTTATTTCCTTTTATCAAATTCCAATTATAAAAAGACGCCGGAAGTGTTCCTAAAAGTAATGGACCTGCAAGTGCAAGAACGTATAATAACATCGACGGAATCGTAAGACCAAAATAAAACCATTTATTTTTTTTACAACAATCCAACATAAAATTATCTTCCTTTCTGATAACAAAAGCTTCTGCAACATTTCTGCAGAAGCTTCTGTTACCACTTATACCTTTCCCGATTTTACTTTACTCAAGAAGCTCTGAAAATTTCGAATCTAACTGATCTAAAGTAGTATCCATATCCGTTGTTCCGGCAAAATATCCCTGAATTACCGGCCCAATCATATCACCAGCGCCGGACACAAGCTGTGAGTATACCCATGGTCTTGTCTGGTTATTTGACATATAATTCTTATAATCTTTGAAATACTGATATTCTGTTGACATTGTAAAATCCATTGCAGGTGGTGCTGCGCCCATCGAATCAGCACTATAATGCATCCATCCATTTTCATCTGTGTTATCACTCAGATAATTCAAAACCTCACGCACTGCATCCAGATGTGGAGTATTCTGATTTACTGCAATACAAATTCCTACATCTACATCAAGTTTTGCATCTTCCTCATTTTCTGTAAGTGGTACTCCAAACAGACCAACCTGTAAATCCGGATTAATACTTTGTGCATTCAGAAGAGAAAATTCTCCTGTCACAATCATAGCTGCTTCACCTGATGCAAATGCATTAAAGCCTGATGTGGAATCTGCATCCATATAATTTCCACCGGAATTTTCTTTCATCATATCCATAAACTCAAATTCAAGTGAAGAATTATCATTCCTGAAACTTCCTTTTCCTGCATTCATATCTGCAACCCATGACTCATAATCTCCAACTGCTGCTCCCTGCAGACAGCTAAATAAATGATTCAATGTCCATGTCTCTTTATAGGTGGCTGCAAATGGTGTAATACCACTTGCCTGAAGTTTTTCACATACTTCTTTCATTTGTGAGAATGTTTTCGGTACTTCTGTAATTCCAGCCTTTTCAAATAACTCCTGATTATAATAAACTCCCAGCATTTCCAGATTCATTGGATACGCATAAATTTTTCCATCATAGCTGCATGCATCTTTTACAGAATCATAAATCTTTGTTGCAAATCCTTCCTCGCTCAAATCCACAATTCTGTCTGTTGCTGCAAACTGCTGCACCTGTGTATATGGATTCAGGAAAAACATATCCGGAAGATCATTAGATGCCACCTTTGCTCCAAGATATTGACTATAATCTCCTGATTGCATTTCAACTACAAAATTAATTTTATCCTGGCGCTTATTAAATTCATCTGCACCTTTCTGAAAATTATCTGCTGCTCCAGAAGACCACACCGCTAATTTAACGGTTTCTTTTTCGTCTGAATCCGCTTTTACAACTGTTGCTCCACTAATCATGACTGTCCCCATAGCGACTGTCATCATCAGGCTAATCATCTTTTTCCTCATAAAAACTCCTTTCTTTTACCTGCTTTGTCCTTTTGTTATTTTAGAAGTACTTCTTTTGTTAACAATATAATACCAACCTCTGCCTCCTTTTTCCATACGTCAGATTATGACAAAACATATACATTTTTTTACCTTTACTCAAAAAAGACGCAACCCACATTTCTGTGACTCACGCCTTTCTCTACTTATATTTTCGTCATCCAGACTTTTAACTCTGCTTATGATAATTTACTGATGGCAACAGATCTTACAGATGGCATCACTTTCCACAGCACTCCACAATGGCTTTTTCCATATCTTCTATCTGGAAAGGTTTTGCCAGGTGTGCAGTCATGCCGGCTGCGAGACATCTTTTGGCATCTTCCTCAAATGCATTTGCAGTCATTGCAATGATCGGAATTGTTTTTGCATCTGCCCTGTCCATGGCACGTATGGCTTTTGTTGCTGCAATACCATCCATAACAGGCATCATGACATCCATTAATATGGCATCAAAAATTCCCGGAGGATTACTTTCGAAGTACTCCACCGCCTGTCTGCCGTTTTTTGCAACTGTAACCTTCGCACCGTCATCTGTCAGCAGCATTTCTATGATTTCAGCATTAAGCTCATTATCCTCGACCGCCAGCAGATGCAATCCACGAATATCATATTGCTCTGCAATTTCCTCATCCTTTTTCTGTTCCCGGGCAATCTCAAAAGGAATGGTAATGACAAACACAGATCCAACTCCCACCTGACTTGTCACTTCAATACTTCCATTCATCTGCTCAATCAAGCCTTTAGTGATCGCCATTCCCAGACCGGTTCCCTGATAAACACTACGGGCATCTGTTTTTTCCTGTGAGAACGGATCAAAAATATGACTCAGGAACTCCGGACTCATCCCTATACCTGTATCAGAAATCGTCCATCTGTATGTACAGATCCCATCCTGTACATCTGCAGCCTCCATTACCGTAGTAATCTTTCCTCCCGGCTGGTTATACTTAATACAGTTTCCATAGATATTCAGAAAAATCTGACGAAGATGCAGTGAACTTCCATAGACATACGGATAAGGAATATCCTCCTTATTTTTCTCATAAATCCACTGAATATCCTCATCTGCTGCCCTGTGAGTGATAATGCTCTCAATCTCATAGACCAGATCTTTGAGACAGATATATTCATGTGTCAGAACAATATGACCTTCCTCTATTTTACTCATCTGCAGAACATCATTGATAAGGGAGAGCAGGTAATCCGCTGCTATCTTCATCTTTTTATGATTTTCCCGTATCAGTGCCTTATCCTCAAAATGAGTCTCGTCAATCTTTAACAGACCAATCATACCATTCAGAGGTGTTCTGATATCATGGCTCATACGGCTGAGGAAATTCGTTTTCGCCCTGCTCTCGGCACGCATCTCATTGAATGCGGCCTGAAGGCGCGCCTGTTCCTGCTCATCCCGTTCATGCCTCTGTGTGGTATCCTGCAACAGAATGATTGCATAGATCATGGGTACCTCAGCAAGGATTTCTGTATCAAACACTACCACTCTGGTCATAAGAACTGTTTTCTGTACCCAGCGGATACTTCCATCGTCTTCGCGGGCACAATACTCCACAGACATATTTGTTTCTCCGTTCTCAAACCTCTTACGAAGCTTTTCACAATTATCGGTCATACAATAACCTGCAATTGTTTCCTGGGTGATTTTTTTCTCATATTCCCAACAGTAATCCTGATAAGAACATGGAAGCGGGTAGTCCATAAAAAGTTCCCGGCTCTTCTGTTCTTTTCCATTCAGTACGATCCTTCTTTCCAGAACATCCTTTGTCAGATTTACTGTATAAATCACATCTGACAATTCCAGAAGCGCATCCACATAGCTGTCATTTTCCAGGATTGACTGTTTCAGTTGTTCATAATAGAGCTGCAGCTGCTCCTTTGCCCCTGTCTGGCCTTCAGAAGTCTTTCGGATGGTTTCAAATGCCAGGAGAAAATGATGCAGCTTTTTATCCTCATCCCAGTCCACCGGAATCAGTGTCAGGCGGTTATATGCCCCCTGTTTTCCGATATTATACTCATATTCCAGCACATCTTCCTTCGTATGTATTTTCTTTTGAAGCTCCGAAATCTCCAGCCCTTCACGGATATCTGCCTGACAGGACTTTTCAATCTGTTCCTCTATGATCTGTTCCACAGCACCGGAATATGCACCATCAGAAGCCAGGAAAAAATTTTCACTGGAACGAATCGCCCGATAGGTATCCATCCTGGCATCACAGTACAGACAGTCTGAGAAATTACTGCCGTGCTGATTAAGCAGTTTTAACAGCTGATATCCCTGATGCTTTTCTGCTGCGGCCTCTTCCCTTTTTACATGATTCTTATTGATATACATGTTTTTGTCTGCGCAGTTAAACAGTTCTCTCATTGTACTTCCGGGAAAATCGCCGGCCAGTGCAAATCCCACCGCATAGCTTAGGGGAGTATCCGGATACACTCTGGATTCCTCTGTCATATCCCTGCGCACCTTTTCAAGACACTGTGTCATCTGTTCCCTGTCCAGTCCATGGGTAACTGCAAGAAATTCATCTCCACCTGCTCTTCCCACAAACTGCTCAGCCGGCATGGAATCCCGCAGGCAGATAGCAAATCTACGGATATAGGCATCACCGGCTTCATGTCCTCTGCTGTCATTAATACGCCGGAGATTATTAAGATCAAAACTGCAGACACCGGTATCTGCATCCGGTTCTGTCTCACTCAGCAATTCTTCACATTTATTTTTGTTCGGAAGTCCTGTCGCATCATCCAGATATACTTTTCGCTGCAGTAAACGGTTCATTGCCGCATATTGTATTGCTTTGATAAATTCATATCCGATCAGCAGCATCAGCACAACAATATCTGCCGTGATATATTTTTCAAGCAATGATAAGGATGTGGCTTTTTTCTGTGAATATTTTTCGGCCAGACCTGTTGCTTCATCACAGATCACAAAAAACTCCTCACTTTCCGGAATAATATCTGTGTTTCTGGCCCCTTTAAACCTCACAAGATAAATTTTCTTATACAGGTCAGAGAATTTATCATCCAGTTCCTGCATTTTATTCTGAAAATCAACATCATCAAGACGCACAAGATTTAATTCATCATTTCCATTTCGCAAACCATCAATAAAAGTTCTTATCTCATGGATCATCTCATTTTCCTGCTGCGTGGAAAGCTCCAGTTTTATGAGTCTCTGTGTCTCTCCCCTGACTAAACCGGTATAATTTACAATACGGGCCGTTCCCTGAATATCTGAGACAATTCCCATCATTATGATAATAAGGATAGCCAGAATCACTGCCAGAACACCAATACTGACCTGAATAATACTTGATTTCTTTTTCTTATTCTTTACTTCAGACATGGCCCTCCCCCTTTTGTTTTATTTTGGCAAAATACTTTCTGCACTCTAACTATTTTACCGTACTTTTTCCGTTATGCCTACCACAAATTTATTAATACTATATCGATTCCATAAAATAATGCTACCTTTTCGGAACCATATGGTTCTGTATAGTTGCAGTAATGCATATTAATTAAGAGGCTTGCTATAAATTTCCAAACAGGCATCAAAAACACCCGGCAAAATTACTTTTCATAATCTGCCGGGTGTTCTCTTTCGCCCTCTCTGTATAGATTATTGATAATGTCTTCCAGACGGTCGAAGTTATATTTTTCTTTTTCAGTTTTTTATTTGACTGCTCCGGTAATACCTTCTGCAAACTGTTTCTGTAATACAAAGAATACGATCATTGTAGGAATAGAACAGAACAATACACCGCACATCAGCATACCATAATCTGTCACATAACCTGTGATCAGGTTGGCGATCAGCATTGGCATGGTCATTGCCTTGTTGTCTGTCATGATTACCTTTGGCCACAGATAAGAGTTCCATGCATTCATAAAGGTAATAACAGCAGCTGCCGCATATGTAGATTTCATTGTAGGAATGAACATCTGGAAGAAAATCCTTACTTCGCTGAGTCCGTCAATACGTGCAGCTTCAATAATATCAACCGGGAATGATCTGGCATTCTGACGGAACATCATGATCATAAACGGCGTGGAAATAATCGGAAGGATAAAACCTACTGCTGTATTCAAAAGTCCTGCCTTGGAGAACATTTTGAATAACGGAACCATAGTTGCAACCTGCGGAACCATCATAGCCAGAAGCAGGATTGAAAATACTCTGTCTTTCCACTTATCATGGTAAACTTCAAATCCGTAACCTGCGATAGAGCAGATCAGAAGACAGATCACTGTAGTAAGGATTGCATAAAAGAAAGAGTTTCCAAGTGCTCTCCACAGTGGCTGCTGGGATGTAAGATTACGGAAGTTTTCCATAAAATGGCTTCCCGGAATAATTCGTCCACGTGATACATCTGTGGATGTATTAGTTGCAGCTGAAATCATCCAGTATAACGGGAATACTGAAATAAATGACACGATGATCAGAAAAATATAGGTTGGAATCAATCTTCTCTGAATGGCTGATTTGTTTTTCTTAGTCACGTGTATCACCTACTTTCAAATTAATAAATGCAAGTACAGCTACCATAATGAATATGATAAATGACATTGCTGCTGCATATCCAAAGTTTGGTACGTTAATAAAACATGTATTGTAAATATAGTGGGACATTGTGATTGTTGAGTTTGCCGGTCCACCCTTTGTCAGGTTGACAGACTCATCGAACAACTGCAGTGTACCATTAATTGACATGATGAATGTCATGATAATTGTCGGTTTCAGAAGCGGAACTGTAATCTTCCAGAAAGTCTTCCAGCCATTGGCACCATCAATCTTTGCTGCTTCATATACAGAATATTCAATATTCTGAAGTCCTGCCAGATAGAATACCATATTATATCCTGTCCATCTCCAGATCAGCGCAAGGATAATTACAATCTTGGCACTGGCTGAATTTCCCAGGAAGTTATAGCCGGTAGATAAGATTCCAAGTTTGATCAGAATACTGTTGATTAGACCATCTGTAGCAAACATAGAACGGAAGATCAACGAATAAGATACCAGGGATGTCGCACATGGAAGAAATACACAAGTACGGAAAAATCCCTTAAATTTCAAATCTTTGTTATTCAGAAGCTGTGCCAGAAGAATTGCCAGTATCAGCATGATCGGCACCTGAATGATCAGATACAGGAATGTATTTGCAATAGACTGCTGAAATACCTTGTCTGCCAGAATACGTTTATAGTTGCTAAAGATCGGATCTGCAAATCTCATATTTGCTCCGGCTCCGGTCTGCAGGGAAATGATAAATGCACGTATCATTGGATAAAAGCTCATGATCGCGATCATGATAGTTGCAGGAGCCAGGAACGTCCATCCTGCTGCCCTCTGCTTGCCAAGCAGAGACATACCTTTTTTCTTAGAATTCACGTGAACTCCTCCTTTCAAAAAACTCTGTAACTGTTCAGCATTTTGCCGGACAATTACCAACTCTTTGCAGTAAGATGGGGGACTGCTGGTAGTCCCCCGCACTTACCTGTTTTCATTCACTTAATCACTGTCTACAGATTGCTTCACAGTTTCACTGTTCCCGCAATCCTGACATCATCTGATCCTGCGATCAGAATTTATTCAGTCATCTTGAATGCCAGAGTATCCTGAGCTTCCTGAAGGGCATCTTCTACAGGTGTGCCGTTTACGATATTTACAACTGCTGTGTTGACGCATTCTCTTGATTCATAATGATACGGTGTTTTTGTGAACTCCGGAATATGAGAAGAGTATTCTACAATTGTGGAGAAGATTGGCTGTCCACCAAAGAATTCATTTGGCTCGTTGTAAACCTTAGATTCACCTGCCGGCAGATAACAGGAGATTGCACCTGCTTCCGGAAGGATTGTATCATAGAACTCTGTGCTGGAACCAAATGTACTTGCAAGGAAATCTTCTGCAAGTTCTACATTCTGGCAGTTGGATGTAACATACCAGGAAGATCCACCATTGTTTGCATAGTTTGTAGCTGTATCAACATCGTCTACTTTAGGCATTGTTGTGATCTGCCACAGACCCTTCTGATCTTCTGTAGACATCAGAGTAGCTGTGATCCAGTTACCATTTACAATACCTGCTGCCTCACCGCCTGTAATAGTAGCAATATATTCATCCCAGTTATTTACAAGTTTAACAACGTCATTCTTAACCAGATCTACATAAAGATTGATGCATTTCTCTGCAACTTCATTGCCTACGATGTAAGCTTCGCCATCTTCGTTTACGAAGTTAGCTCCGCAGGACTGCATCATCATCATCAGAGTATCGCCACCTGTAGCTTCACTTGTAAGAAGATATTTTCCGGTTTTTTCATGAACATCTTTACCGATTTCCATGAACTTGGACCATGTGATATCTGTCAGATCATCAATAGTATATCCTGCCTCGTCAAGGATATCTGTACGATAGCATGCAATAACAGCACCATTATCAAACGGAACACCATAGTGTGTATCATCTACCATGGAATAGGACTGTTTCAGTTTACCAAAATCATCCCAGTTAATGTTGATATCTTTCAGATCTGTGAATGCATCCGGATAGCTCTTCAGATATTTCTGATAGCTGTTGTCCTGCATAAGAACGATATCAGGAAGTGTGCTGTAATCGCCTGCATTTGCTGCTGTTGTCAGTTTAGTCTGGCAGTCATCAGAAGATGTCTCTACGATATCTACAGAAAATCCCTCATGATCTTTTGCATACTGATCTGCTGCGATCTGCATGGATTTGATGTTGAAGTTCTGATCCCACGCCCATACAGTTAACTTGTTGTCATCATCAGATTTCGCAAAAACAGCTGTAGCTGATCCTGCAAAGGATGCTACCATAGCACCGGTCATTAATACTGCGAGTAATTTTTTTCTCATATTTATATCCTCCTTTATTAAGCTTATTCTTTCTTCCGAATCGCTTGTAAGTTGATTATAGCATCCGATTTTCAGGTATAGTTTGCATAACCGCACACATAATGTGCAATTTCGACCATTTTATGTATTTTGCACTATTAAAAATATTTAAAAATATATTTTTTGTTCACTTTCTCATTTACTATGTTTTTACTATATAATTTTAATAACGAAGGCCACTTTCATGGACAAAAAAATATATATTTTTGTCTTTAAAAATGGCTTTTGTTCTTATTTCATAAATTTTCCGTTCAATTTTTGTACATATTTTACAGTTTTTAATTTATTTTATGCAAAATAGACTTTTTCAGGATATTGTGTTTTCATCGCATGAAGCAGTTCCTCATTAAGATCAAGAAGCAGTTTTATTTTGTGCCCGTCTTCCCGGATGATCATTGTATAATAAGGAGTATCTTCATCATAAGAGGTATAATCGTATTTTTTCAGCTTCTCCGTTCCACCATTCTTTTTGTACCTTGCAACACTTTCATGCCAGTGCGGTGCCACTGTCTCCAGATTACTCAGTTCCAGTATATGAGCTGTTTTGCGATACTTCTTGCCATAGATCACATCTATTTCAAACTGACCGTTTTCCATCATGTATTCATAATCCTTCTGACTGAATATATCAAAGACAAAATACAGCCCTGCAAGCAGAAATCCCGGAAGCATAAATGCCTGGGAAATCGTGATTCCCATAACCACAAAAAGCACTGCAAAAATAATCATTACCACACGCAGGACTCCGGACATACTCTTTTTCTTTCTTGATACCTGCTCCACAATCTTATAGTTCATAACTTTTTTACCATCCTTCCTCTGAATGAATATAGAAATCCAAAAGCTGCTGTTCATAATTCTCCGGCCGCTTTCTCCATTCAACCGGAGTCACTCCCATTATCTGTCTGAAGTTCCTGTTAAACGTTGAATTGGTCGTGAAACCACATTTGTGCGCAATATCTGCCACCGGTATATCTGTTTTCTGCAGAAATTCACAGGCAGTATGAATCCGCACAGAATTAATATACTCCAGAGGACTTACCTTCATATGCGATGTAAACACTCTTCTGAAATGAGTTTCACTGATATGGCAGATCTTCGCCAGATCCTCTATCCGGATATCCTCCATATAGTGATAAGAAACAAAATCCAGTACGCGGGTGATCATATTTGTAAGTTTCCCTGTTTCCTCTTCCACCCTGTCTTCCGGTGAAGCCCGGTTCAGTCTGGCAATTTCTACTAGTAATGCCGCAAGAACTCCACTGGATTCTTCAATATAAAATTCTTCTCCCTCACGCATGATATTCATGATCTTAAGAATTTTTGCAGCTATAGAGGGGGACTCATTCTCTTTCAGAAATAAAGCCTTAGAATATATTCTCTGAATCATTTTTTCAGCCTTTACCGGATTGTTCAGAAATTTTTTCATGAAACCTTCCACATCTATGAAAAGATACTCCCATTTACTGACCGTACCCGGATCACTGTTAGTCGTATGAGCATAATTGGGTGGAATCACCGTAAATTCTCTTCCCGAAAACCGCATTTTAGCCTCACCAAACGCCATAACTCCATCCCCTTCGTAACAGAAACCAATCTCCAGATAATTATGAAAATGAAGATAATCCACATCATTTCCATAATTCTGAACCCACTTCTGTCCCAGAAGAGCCAGGATCGGACTTCCGGCAGGCATCTGATAATAACGGAATTCCATCTTCGGTTTTTTTCTCTTCTTTGCCATACAGTCACCTCATTTTCTGTTCTGTATTTTCACAATATGATTTTACCAGTTTTTTATATATTTTTCGATATTTTTGTACATTTTCCAACAAAAACATACAAAAACACCTGGCAGACTACTTTTTATAGTCTGTCAGGTGTTTTTCTGATCCCACACTGGATTGCATCTGTCGGGCAAACTTTCTTGCACCTGCCGCAGCGGATACATTCCGGACTGTTGGAGTTTTCCACAGGGTCTACGATCATCTGGCATGCTTTTGCACATTTTCCGCATTTTATACACTTATCTTTATCCACTCTGTACTTATACAGAGAGACAGGATTAAAGATGGAATAAAGTGCTCCCAGGGGACAGATATATTTGCAGAACGGACGGTAGATCATAATGGAGAGAATGATCGTTATGACAAGGATCACATTCTTCCATATGTACAGCCAGCCCAGTGCACTGCGCATGGATTTATTCAGAAGTACCAGTGGCAGTCCGCCCTCCAGTGTTCCTGCCGGGCAGATAAGCTTACAGAAGTACGGTGCACCCTGTCCCATAATATCCACCAGAAACAATGGAAGCAGGATCACAAATACTGCAAAAATCACATATTTCAGCTTACGAAGCAGCTTGTCGCCTTTGAATGTGCGGATTTTCTTAGGAAACGGAATCTTATTCAGCAGATCCTGAATCAATCCGAAGGGACAGAGAAAACCGCAAATCAGTCTTCCCACCATAGCCCCGATGAAGATAAGAAATCCCACCACATAATAAGCCATCTTGAAATTCCAGCTCCCTATCACAGCCTGAAGAGAACCGATAGGACAGGCGCCAACAGCACCGGGGCAGGAATAACAGTTCAGGCCCGGAACACAGGCATTTTTCAATTTGCCTGTGTAAATTTTGCCTGTGACAAAGCCGGTAACATGACTGTTTGTAATGAACGCCCACAGTGCCTGGATTCCGTGGCGGGGCCACTCATTGATCTTCATATTTTTTGTATTTTGTTTCTTATTACTTTTGTTATCGTTGTTCTTTTGATTACTCATTTATCCAATTCCCACACATTCCATACAGATGTTAATGGCTTTTGTAAACACCACTGCCAGCTCTCCGCGGGAAATCCCATATCCCATAAAGCAGGCTCCCACAAACATAAGAATCAACGCCGGCCATTTACTGTTCCATATTTTGCTGGTTTTTAATTTATCCATTTATTTTCCCTCTGTGACATTCTCCAGCTCTTTTTCCACGATCTCTTTCCACTCGTCCAGACTGTGGCTTCCGGAGTAAGTCTCACCTACAATATTTCCGTTTTTGTCAACAAAGAAGGTTTCCGGGAAAGCAGAGATTCCATTGAGACGTCCGTTCATCATTC
The DNA here is from genome assembly GCF_020593505.1 of Blautia sp. DFI.3.45. Lineage (NCBI taxonomy): Bacteria > Bacillati > Bacillota > Clostridia > Lachnospirales > Lachnospiraceae > Blautia > Blautia sp. DFI.3.45. The sequence goes on along the minus strand of NZ_JAJDMI010000055.1, from coordinate 1,380 downwards.
CGGAATCCGGGATCAGGAATGGATAGGATGCCTTTGTTTTCTCCTGAAGTACCTGAGCCTTTTTCACTGCTTCCTCATCCTGCTTTCCATCACTGCCTACTGTATCCAGTGTCACGCCTACTACTCCTACTCCTTTATCCTTCATTTCCTGATAAAGCTTCTCCAGATCAGGAATCTCATTGACACATGGAGAACACCAGGTGGTGAAAATATTTACCATAGTCAGATCATATTTGCTGAAGATATCCTGTGTGTAAGTTTTTCCGTCAACTCCTGTTGTTTCAAATTTGCCTACATTTGTTCCTTCAGCTGCCTCTGTACTGTCAGAAGTATCCTGTGGCTGATCAAATGCAGAAAGCATCTGGAACGGGGTCATTTCTGTAAGTGTTACTTCAATCCCCTCCACGTCCTTTAACAGGTCTGCATCCGCATCTTTGTTTGTGCTGAGATAATATTTATATTTGCCGTCACTGCTGGTACCCAGTTCTTTATGCTCTGTGCAGCCGGTAATGGTATCCAGATCTTTCTGGGATTCCTCATCATACATTCCGATCACACCTACTCTGCTGAGACTTTTCAGCCAGTCGTCATATCCGGTGCCCATCTTGTCCACCTCTGCATCCTTCTGCTCATCTGTCAGGGTGCACCAGCTTGCTGTGGCATATGTGACTGCATCTGCATTGTCATTCCATCTCTCATCTGTAAACATGGAAATGTTCTTCTTCTCCATCTGCTCTTTCAGATCTTTGGAAATCCCTAATTTCATTCCAAGGAATGGATATTCATAGGTATCCTGTGCAGGCTGAGCAATCTCTGAGGGTTTGAAGGATCCTGCGATCAGACCTTCGGAAGCTGCCACACTGCCATCTTCTGCTGCCTGAGCATCCTTTCCATCCATCTGAACCGCACCTGCACCGGCTTCCTCTGCAGGCACTGAAAGAGTTTCCTCTGCATGTGCAGTTACAATACCTCCCATAGATGTCACACTTAATACACCTGCTGCAAAAATCGCCATTAATCTCATTCTTCTGTTTTTCATTATAAGTAAGCTCCCTTCATTTTTTACTGCTATGATTTTATATTACTTTTAAGCCAAGCCGATAAAAACATACACTTCTCTACCTGCTCCTAACCAAATAACTGCTTCACAGTTTAATTGGTTAATTCCTTATGTCTGTCCGCAGATTTGGATTTTGTCCCCGCATAACAGACATCGTTTTATTGATATGCACACATTATAGCATCTGAGAAATAAAATCTGTGTTAAGAAAATAACTTTTTTCAAAATTTTATTTCATGGCCAGTCACAGACAAATCTGAAACTTGGTGACATGCTCTCGCCACTTAAATCTTACAGATTTTGAAGTGGGAGCTTCCTGC